>JAUHYO010000168.1 GCA_030426325.1 Gammaproteobacteria bacterium
GTTGCATTTCTTTCTGCAGGGGTTCTATCGAAATAACGAAAACTGCCTCATGGCCAGCGGCAATCAAGTCCTGTCTCATCGTGGCGTATGCGTCGGGCCCGAATACCAGCTTGCCGGGATTCAGGAAAGTTACCGTTCTCATTTTGAATTACCACCGTGTTCATCTACGAAGCGCCAGTCGGCGCGTTCCGGATCGTAGTCCGGGTTGATGGTCATTTCCGCAGCCCCGACATCCTTGCGCCATGCACGCAGCTTTTCGAGCATTCGCTGTGCCATCTCCGGGTGTTGCTCGGCGATGTCCGTCGTTTCACCCGGATCAGTCACGAGATTGAACAAACTGACCGCCTTGCCCTCGCCCGCAATCGAACCTTCGAACCACTCAATCAGTTTGTAATCGCCCTGGCGAATGGCACCGGCGGGCTTGAAACCGAGATGATGGAAGTGTGGGTAATGGAAGTACAGGGTATCGCGATCGAGCGATCCCGCCTGCGTCAACAACGGCATCAGACTCAGGCCGTCGATATCCTCTGACAGGTTTTCCTCACCGACGATTTCGGCAACGGTTGGGAAAAAGTCATCGGAGATCACGAGTGCATCGCTGCTGGAACCCGGCTCGACGACGCCCGGCCAGCGTATGGCCAGGGGCACCCGCACGCCGCCTTCCCAGATCATCGCCTTGCCGCCGCGGAACGGGTCTTGTGCCTGCAGTTGCTCGAAGCCACCGTTATCCGAATAGAAGATGACAATCGTTCGCTCAGACAGTCCATAGTCTTCGAGACGCGCAAGAATACGACCGATGCCATCATCCATGGTCTCGATCATGGCACCCATGACCGGATTGTTCACAGCGCTCTCAACGCCATCTTTCGCCTCATATTTCGCGATAAGCTCGGGTTTCTCCATCAGCGGACGATGCACGGTGTGGAACGTCGTATACAGGAAGAACGGGTCGTCGTGATGCTTGTCCAGAAACTCCAGTGAACGCTCCGTAATCTCGATCGAGTGATGCGCATCGGCCGACGGATCTGCCTCGTATTCAGGTTTAACCGTTGTCAGGATGTCGTCAAAGCCCTGTGATTCGGGATCGCCGGGGCGGCCTGGCTGATAGTTCTTGTCGACATTGAGATGCCATTTGCCAAAGTGGCCGGTGACATAGCCTTTCGACTTCAGTATCTCGGCCAACGTCACCTCTTGCAGCGCGAGGCCGGGGATCTCCGCAGGTCGCAGCAAGCGTGCATACGGGTAGGGGCTGCCCGGAATGTAGTCGGTGATTTGCAGTCGCGCCGGGTTCTTGCCCGTCATCAGGCTGGCTCGGGTCGGCGAGCAGACCGGATTTGCTGAGTAAGCATTCAGAAACTGCATTCCGTCGGCAGCAATAGCGTCGATGTTTGGCGTCTCGTAAAACTCGCTGCCGTGATACCCGACCTGGTTCCACGCCACGTCGTCAACCAGGAACAAAACGATATTCCAGGGCGCGTCTGCGGGCGTATCAGCCGCGACGTCCGATTGCCGAGCTGCATCATTGCTGCAGCCTGCGGAACACACCAGAACAACTATCCAAACAAAATGTAATCGACTCATAACTTAGCTACCTGCGTTTTGTGCTGCTTTCATTTCTTTCCAGCCGGCGTAGGTCAGACGATGTTCAATATCCGGTGCCGGGAAGAAGTAGCTGGCGCCCCACGCCACCACGAACAATACGATGTGGCTGTATACGCCCAGCATGTACTTGTGCTGCGTGTAGTTCAGCGGTCCGAGGTCCAGCAGAATTTTCGATTCGCCGCCGATGGTAAATGATGTCGATGTCAGCAACGCGATCGCGGTATAGATGACGCACGCTGCCACACCAATGTACAGGCCCTGCTTGTTTGCGCGCGGCACAAAGATTCCCAGCAGGAACATGCCGGCGATACCGCCGGAGAATATTGCGTACAGGGCGAATACGGTCCCCAACACGCCCTTGTTGCCCGCGGACACGTAGATCGATGCCACGATGATTGCGCCGATACCGGACAAAATCACCAGAACCTTACCCATATGCAGACGCTCTTCATCCGTGCTATCCGGCCTGAAGCGTTTGTAGTAATCATCGACACCGACAGCGGCGAGGCAGTTCAGGTCGGAATCCAACGATGAAATTGCCGCTGCCATCAGCGCGGAAATAATCAGGCCGACGACTCCGACGGGCAGCTCATTCATGATGAAATACGGGAACACTGCATCTGCGCGCAAGCCTTCGGGGAGGGTCGCAGAGCCTTGATAGAAGGCATACAGTGCCGTACCGATAAACATAAACATCGCCCAGACCGGCACGACCATGACCACGCCCATGATAGACGCCTTGATCGCTTCCTTGTCCGAACGAGCGGTCAGGTAGCGCTGAATAATCGTCTGGTCGGTGCCGTACTTCTGAATTGTGTAAAAGATGCCGTTGATGGCCATCACCCAGAATGTCAGGTTGACAAAATCCCACTCCATCGAGCCGAGGCTCATCTTGTCTTCAGCGGCCGATATGGCGAACACGGTGCCCAACCCACCGTCGAGCTTCATGGCGATGATGGCGACCGTAATGAGTCCACCGAAGATCAGCAGGAAGCCCTGGATAACATCGAGCCAGATGACGGCCTCCATGCCACCCAGCAGGGTGAGGACAATCACCGCGATCCCAAGGACGAAGATTACCGTATAGGTATCGATGCCGGTCATGCTCGATACCGCGAGCGATAGCAGGAAGAAAACGGATCCCATTTTTGAAAAGTGGGCCAGTATGAAACCCAGGGAACTGTACACGCGGGCGAAGTAACTGAAACGTTTTTCGAAGTACTCGTAGGCGCTCAGGCCGATAACGTCGCGGTACAACGGTACGATGAAGAAAATACCGGCGAGCACAACGACCGGCACCATCATGCCTTGCACCAGGCGCACCCAGTTGCCGGCAAACCCGTCACCGGGATAAGCGAGGAAAGTGATACTGCTGATCAGCGTCGCGAAGATCGACACGCCGATTGCCCAGGACGGCAAGTTGCCTTCGGCGGAAAAATACTTCGACGTATTTGACTGTGATTTCGAGAAGCCGACACCGACACCAACCGAAATAACCAGGCTGGCCAGAATGATCAGGTAATCAATAATGTGCAAAGTTTCGTTTTCCATTCCACTCAACTCACCTTTTGGTTGCTTACTTCGCGTTCCAGATTTCGTCGGGCCAGCGGTAGCTGCCCGGTTTCATAGTAATGTGCAAATCGGGGTAGTTGTCTACTCGCATTCTCGTGACGCCTGGCGCTACCGCATCAGACGGATACAGATGGTCAATCTGCAACGTATCCATGACAGCCTGCGATGTGGCGCCACCCTCAATCATCAATTCATCGACCGCATTTCGCCGGACCACATGGCCAGCGACCTCGGCCATAGCCGCCGTGATCTGGCGGCCACTTAGACAATCGCCCTGCTGGATTTGCAATGCTGCAACAACAACTGTGTGGCCTTTGAACAATGCGCTTTCGACATTTCGCGCCCACACAGACACTGCATCGGAATTTACTTTGTCGCCGTAGTAGATCTCATCGGGCATTCCGACAATGCTGGCACCATGGTTTCCGGCTATCGCAACTGCTTCTCGACTGGACGGATAATTGCTGCCGCACAGGTACAAGGTGCGAGTGCCAATAGCCGTGCTCACTTGCGCTCCGTTTATTCTTTGCGGCGCCGGCCGGCAATCCAGAATTGCAGCAAAAAAGTCTGCCGCCCCGGCCGGGACCAGACGATCATCGATATGCGTCGCCCACGCCGAGAGATCTTCGTTGCTCGCCGCGTTTCCGACCAGGATTCCGGATGTACTGAGCGCATCATCAAGCGATACACACGCGACCTTGCTGGCACCGCGGCTCTCGAGAATGTCGACCACACTCGAAGAGGACAGAGCCGTCTTGCGATTCTGCGAGAAACCGGACTCGGCTACCGGCGATTTGCCAACGTAGTAGATGCCATTTGCGATGGTGCGCTTTCGGGAGGGGTTGGCCGGGACCAGGAGCGCAGCGGATTTTTGCTCAATGCGTATCTGGGCCTCGAGCTCCGGGCCGATGTTGCCACGCAGCACGGAGTCGACCTTCTTGAAAATGAAGTCTGGCTCCAGTGCCAGAATCTGCTCCGTCAATTTTGCAGATAGATTTGCCGCGTCCGTGGCCGCCAGCGATCGCATATCGGTTGCGATCACGATCACGTCCGCATCGGGTCGGTGCACAGGCCGTGTTTCAATGACTGTCCGGTAGCCTTTCGCAAGCGCTACTCCGGCGATTTCCGATGCGCCGGTGAAGTCGTCTGTAATAACCGCCAACATCAGTCCGTGCTCTTCCCTGACCGATACAGCCGTACCGCGTAATCGATCGCGAGCTTCATCGCGTCGTCGCTGGCAATATTCTGCCCAGCAATTTCCATCGCAGTGCCGTGGTCGACCGAGGTCCGAATAATAGGGAGTCCGAGCGTAATATTGACGCCGCGAACGCTGCTCATTTGCTGCGCCTTTTTGTCCCAGTTGAAGCCAACAACCTTGAACGGAATATGCCCTTGATCGTGGTACATCGCGACGCAGCCGTCGTAGACGCCGCCGATCGCTTTGGAAAACAAGGTGTCCGCCGGTATGGGGCCCAGCGCACGGTAGCCGCGTGCAACAGCCTCCTCAATTGCCGGCAAGATCTCTTTAGCTTCCTCATCACCGAACAGGCCGCCATCGCCGGCATGCGGGTTCAATCCGGCAACGCCAATTCGCGGTTCTTCGATTCCGAGTTTCTGGCAAGCCTCGTGCATGAGCTGGATGGTCTCCAGGACGCGTTCCTTTTTTACAAGGTCGCAGGCATCGCGCAGCGACACATGCGTCGAAACGTGCACGACGCGCAGGTCTTCCTCGACAAGCAACATCGCGTATTTTTTGCTGCCCGTATGCTCGGCATAGATTTCGGTATGTCCGCCGTAGCGGTGGCCTGCCAGGTTGATTGACTCTTTATTGATCGGCCCTGTCACCGTGCCATCGAGCTCACCGGCCATCGCCAGCTCGATATTTTTGGCGACATATTCAAATGCGGCTTGACCGCACATTGCCGAGACTTCACCGAGGCGAAACCGGGAGGGATCGACATTCGCCAGATCCAGTACATTCATGGTGCCCGGTTCAAACACGGCTTCGGCAACACTCCCGATAAGGTTGGCGCGCAGGCCGGTTTTCGTAAACCGCACGGCATCCATGAGTACACCGGCATCACCAATAACAATTGGCTGGCAAGTTGCCACGACCTTTGAATCGGCGAGCGCCTTGACGATGACTTCGGGACCGATGCTGGCTGGATCGCCCATCGATATACCCAGTCTGGGTAACTCTTTCATGCAATGTGACCTCTGGCCACCACCCTCGTCAGCCGTCCAAAAACAAAAAGCTAGGAATGCGAATGCCGCGCAACAGCGGCATTCGCATCAACTAATTCCTAGTACGTCCAGCGCGCTCCGAGCAAGTACGATCGCCCGGTGATGCTGTACTGGCTTGAGCGTGACGGGATGCCGAGGTAGGCATACCTGACTTCGTTCGAGAGGTTGTTGCCCTGCAGGAACAGGTCGAGACCGTTCTCAAACATCCACGTAAACGAAAAGTCGATCGTGGTGGACTCGTCGCGCCACACATCCTCGTCGGCGCTACCGCCGACTTCCTCGATCCACTTGCCGGTATAGTTCATCGACAGTCGGGAGATGATGGCGTCTTTTTCATAGGTCAACGCAAAGTTCGCAACATCGCTTACCTGCTCCGGCATTGCCGCAATATCGGTGCGGCTGGTCTGGTCACCAAGGTCGATGCTGGTCGCATCGGTATAGGTGTAGTTGGCATAGACGCCGAAGCCGGCCAGCCAGCCCGGAAGCTGCGTGAATTGCTGTTGCCATGACACTTCCACGCCAAACAGGTCAGCGCTGCCACCATTGAGATACTGTTCGACGTCAAAGCCATCGAACTGTCCGCCCACTTCCGTGTATTCCGCGCGGAAATTGAAGTCATCAATCTGCTTGAAGAACACGCCGCCGGACAGGATTCCGATTCCCTGGAAGAAATGTTCTGCCAGCACGTCCACGTTCTTGGCGAGGGCGGGTTTCAGATCCGCATTGCCGCGAACCACTTCACCTTCGTCAAGATCAGCAGCCGAGTAAGGCATTACCCGCCAGAAGTCCGGTCGCGCCATACCCTCGCTGTAAGCGATACGCAGGTTCGTGTCCGGCGTCAGGCGCCAACGGAACTGCAGGTTCGGGAACACATGATCGAAATCACGCTTGGCGTTAACCAGCTCATTGCTAACGTAATCACCGTCATCGGTGACGAGGCTGGTAGCGGTGTAGTCTAGCTCGGTCTTTTCAAAGCGTGCGCCAGCGAGTACCAGCAGATTTCCATACTCCTGCGTGGTCATCGCGTAAAGGCTGGTCACGTCCTCATCGGCATCGTAGGGTTCGCCCAGGTTGACATCGATCCTGTTTTCGTCAAGTTCGAAACTTCCGGGTGCTTGATTAGAAAAGAAGAACTCGCGGAACGCGTCGCTATCGTATTCGTAGCCGAGGTTGTAACCACTTTCGAGGTAGTTGTAGTTGCCGTTCTCGAATTGACCCATCAGCAAGTCGTCAGCACCGCCCCACTGCCATTGTTCGCGAATGTCAGCGCGCTCCTTGTGTAGCGCGCGGAGTTTCGCACCGACCTTGAAGGTACCGGTGTCGCCTCCCCAGACCATCGGCATCTCGAAGTTGACGGCGGCGGAGTCGATGTCGCTCGTGGTGCTTTCATATTTGAGGTCGTTGACATCGAGCGGATACAGGCTGCCATCGTGCATGTCGAAGTTGGGATCGGTGGTTTGCCAGTTCGGCGCAACCGTGTCGATTCCGGTGACATTCAGGTTCACACCGCGGAGTTCGAACTCCGGCTTCAATTGGCCCGCGGGTTTCTCCGTGGATGCAGAGCTTGTTGACAGGCTGTAGTCCAGTGTTGACGCGCCAAGGCGATGTTCGCCACCGATTGAGAAGGTGGAGATTTCCTGCTCCTCGACACGATCGTGCAAGGATTTGACGATGCGCAGATCCTGCACCTCGGTGGGACTTACGTACACACCCCGGTCCCAGCGAACACGCGTAATCTGGCGATTCTGGGTGTCTTCCCGGAAGTTGTAGACAGCGCCGAGATAAATTTGGCTGTTTTCGCTCAGGCGAAATTCAAGGCGTGAATTGATGCCGTAGCGG
>JAUHYO010000169.1 GCA_030426325.1 Gammaproteobacteria bacterium
CTGGCCTGCAGCTTCGATGATGGCACTCCGCGGAACCTGCAGGACGTTCTCGTGCCGGTCGTAAATAATGTTCATGCGGCCAAACATGCCAGGCTTGATTCGCCGGTCGTCTCCGGGAATTTCAATCGTGATTTTGAAGGTGCCGGTATCGGGATCGACGATCGGGCTGACGCGGGTAACCGACGCCGTGAATGTTTCACCGGGAACGGCGTCGATACTGATTTGAACAGGTTGCCCAGCGGCAATCTGGCGAAACTCTCGCTCCGGGATGAACATGTAGGCCACCAGCGGATCGAGGCTGGTGACCCGGTAAACCTGGTCGCCGGCCTTAATCGTGTTGCCGAGTTTGATATAGCGCTCGGAGACGACTCCGTCTATCGGGGCGCGGATACGGGTGTAGTCCAATTCCAGGCGGGCGAGATTGTAAGACGCTTCGAGCGCTTCCATGTCGTACTGGATTTTTTCGAAGTCGCCAATACTAATGAGTCCCTTGGCTTGCAGTTCCTGATTTCGGGCGAAATCGCGTTGCATTTTTCTTAATCGAGCTTCGGATTCACTGAGCTCAAGTCTCAGGCGGTCGCCGTCAAGCGTCGCGAGCACCTGGTCTTTTTTCACGATGTCGCCTTCCTCAACGTGCAGAGTACGCACCTCGCCATCGACTTTGGCGATGACGTTTGCTTCGGCAAACGCCTCGATCGGCGCGGTACCGGTGTAGGTCGCAAAGATGTCGCCGCGAACAGGCGAACTGATTTCAACCGGAACAGGCGGTGTTTCGTCCTCTTCTTTGGTTTCGTCTTCATTCGCTTGCTCGCCTTGTTGACAGGCACTCAATAGCAAGACACACGCGAACGCCGCTGCGCCAACGCGAAATAGCTTCATCTTTATCCCCTTAATATCCCTGCTGCACTGGTCGTTTCTTTTTCTGACCACAGCGAGGAGTCAAATCAGCCGGCGAACAGGCCCTGGTCTGAGGTGCTGGCCAGCACCTTGCTGCCGTCACGCAATCCCGAATGCCCGACAACGACGACTCGTTCGTCTTCCCCTAATCCACCCAAGACCTCGACGCGACCGTCTTCCACGATACCCGTTTCTATCACTCGCCTTGTGACAGCGCCGTCGTTGACAACGTATACAGATGTCTCTTCGTCCTCATCGAGCAACGCGTGTTCCGGTATTACAAGAGCGTTACTGTGTCGTTCATAGGCGACGATGAACCGTCCAAACATGCCGGGAGCGAGGTCGCCTCCGCTGTTGTCGATCATGGCCGTCGCGCGGAACGTGCCATTACTTGCATCAATGGTTGGGCTGATACGAATGATGGTTGCGGAGAATCGTTGCCCAGGCATTGAGGCAACGTTTACTGTTGCCGCGTGGCCGATAGTGAACTTCGACAGCTCGGCCTGCGGAATTTGCAGGTAGGCCAGAAGTTCTGACGTCTCGGTAATACGAAAGGCGACTTGTCCTGCGGCCAAGGTTTCGCCCGGCTTGATATCCCGTGAGGAAACGACGCCAGCGATCGGTGCCCGGATGCTGGAATAATCGTAATTGAGTCGTTTGAGGTCATAGCTTGCTTTGAGTGAGGCGACATCAAATTCCAGGCCTTCAAACATAGCGGCGCTGATCAGTCCTCGCTTGTGGAGGTCGATATTGCGTTCAAATTCTTTTTGCGCCTGCTCGAGATTGGCTTTGGCGGACAGCATTTCAAGTTTCAACCGTTCGCCATCGAGTCTTGCTAGAACCTGACCTTGCTTTACCCGATCACCTTCTTCGACCAGCAGCTCGATGACCTCACCGGCAACGCGGGCAACAACGGGCGCGTCAGCATCGGAGACAATCGATGCGGTGGCGGCGTAAGTGGCATCGATATCGGCCCGGAAAGGCTTCGCGGTCTCAACGGGCACCGGCGTGGCCGACTCTATAACCTCGGCGACGCGGGCCTCGCCGACGCCGCAACCCGACAGCAGGGCGCTTGCCGACAGAGTGGCGATGAGCAGGGCGCTGGCAATCGATGTGTTCGCTTTCATGATCTCGGGGCTCTACCAATATAGTGTTGTAGTGGAGTATAACACTAACTCGGTCGATGGCAACAGGTGTTACCGAAATCCACTGAACTGATCGCGAAGTGCTTACCAATCAATAGGTTAGTGTATCGTTGCAGGAACTCATCATGAGCCCCTGACTATTAGATGCACGAAACGGCAATTTGGATTGGTTTTTTCCGGCCTAGCGAAGAGCGGTTGCAGCACCGGACGAATCCGGCTCGCGGCGACTTCTCAGCCATTCACCGGCGTTGGCGCCGATCATCAGCAGGCTGGGCGTCAACAGCAGCGTCAGGACCGTCGCGAAAGCAAGTCCGCCGGCGACGGACGAGGCAAGCTGCGTCCACCATTGCGAACTTGGCGCGCCGACGGACACATGGCGGTCAATCAGATTGATGTTGACCCCAAGGACCATCGGCATGAGCCCGACAATCGTCGTGACAGTCGTCAGCATGACCGGCCGCAGCCGAATCGCACAGGTTCTCAAGACCGCGTCGAACGCCTGCTCGCCTCGCGCGCGAAGCACATTGAACGTATCAATGAACACGATATTGTTGTTCACGACAATACCCGCGAGTGTTATGACGCCAACGCTGCTCATGATGACACCAAACGGTTTGCCCATGATCAGGTGACCGAGGAGCACGCCACCGGTTGAGAACAGGACTGCGGTCAGGATCAGGCCCGCCTGGTAGATGCTGTTGAATTGCGTCACCAGGATAATCGCCATGATGGCGAGGGCCATTAACATTGCGCGAGCCAGGAATGCCTGGTCTTCTTCCTGATCTTGTGTGCTGCCGCCGAAAACCATGCTGACACGAGGGTCAATATCGAGGTTTGGCAATTCCGCGCGAAGTTCCGTGACCAGATCATTGACCAGGAAACCTGCGTCGACATCGGCGTCGATTGACATTGTTCGGCGCATGTCGATGCGACGAATATTGCTGACCTTCTGGGCTGGCACGCGCTCGACGAAGGTACTGATCGGAACCAGACCGTTTTCCGACGGAATCCGAAGATCATCGATCTGCGACAGGCTGCGGCTGCTTTCCGGGTAGCGAACGCGAATATCAATTTCATCGTCGCTGTCGTCAGGACGATACTCGCCAATTTTGATGCCGTTGGTTACGAGTTGCACCATGGCTCCGACCAGCGAAACATCGGCACCGAAGCGTGCGGCCTCGGCACGATCCACTTTGATCTGCCACTCGATACCCGGCAGTGGGCGGCTGTCCTCGATATTCAGTATGCCGTTCGTGTTCTCCATGAGTTCACGGACGTCCGCGACAGCCTTGTCCAGCGCTTCAGGGAAACGTGACGAAAATTCGATGCGAATCGGTTTACCGATTGGCGGTCCGGCATCCGGCTTGCGTGTTTCGATCTTGATGCCGACGAGATCGCGGGTCCTTTCCCGAATCTCAGCCAGAATGTCATTTGCTTTGCGGCGCTTGTCCCATTCAATGTAGTTCAATGTCAGCGTGCCAATCTGATCTTCTGCACCCTGGTCTCCGCTACCGGTTTTCGCATACAGGAATTCGATCTCGGGCATGCCCAGAACACGCTCTTCGACCTGGCGGACCAGCGCATCGCGTTCCGTTGTCGATAAGTCACCGCGCGCCCGGATATCGACCATGCCAAAGGGTTGTTCGACGTCAGGGAAATACTCGACGCCCTTACCAAACAGGATGAACGCGGAATAAACGACGACGAGTAGCAAGGTGACGCCGCCGACGTTGAGCCAGGGGTGTTTTAGTGACGATTGGAGGAAGCGCACGTAACGGCCTGTAAAACCGGTAACGGTATTCAGGTCACCTGTTTCCGCAGCCGAAAGATTGCGTCGGGCGTCCGCGGTGTTTGCACCGGTCTTGCCAAAAATCGCACCCAGGGTCGGAACAAATATCAAGGCCATGATCAGCGAGGCAGACAACACCGCAATCAGCGTAATCGGCAGGTACTTCATAAATTCGCCCGACATACCGGGCCAAAAAGCGAGCGGTACAAAGGCGGCCAGTGTGGTGCAAGTTGATGCAATAATCGGCCAGGCCATGCGAATGGCAGCGCGCGAATACGCATCGAATCGGGTCTCGCCTTCCGCGAGACGGCGGTCCGCCATTTCCGTTACGACGATCGCGCCGTCAACGAGCATGCCGACGGCCATGATCAGTGCAAACAACACCATCATATTGATCGTAACGCCGAACGAACCGATGATCAGAATGCCCATCAGGAAGCTGCCCGGTATCGCGACGCCTACGAGCAACGCGGAACGGATGCCGAGGATGCCGATGATGACGATGAATACAAGTAACACGGCAGACAGAACGCTGTTCTGCAGTTCCGACAGCATGTCATTGACGTCTTTCGACTTGTCACGCGACGCGACGATTTCCATGTCACCGGGCCAGTAGGCCTTTTCCTCGGCGATCAGGGCATTAACCGCATCAATGGTATCGATGATGTTGGCGCCAGCGCGTTGTACGACTTCGATGGCGATGGCCGGTTTGCCGTTCAGACGGGCAACGCTCTCCGCGTCCTTGTAGGTTCGCCGAACCTCTGCGATGTCTTTGAAGTGGACAACGCGTTCGCCAACGGCCTTGATCGGCATCTCGAGTACATCTTCCGCACTCTCAAAGACGCCCGGCACCTTGACCGGAAAGCGGCCTTCGCTTGAATGCAGTGCGCCAGCGGCGACGAGTCGATTGTTGCGATCGACAAACTGGATGATCTGTGCCTGATCCAGGCCATAACTCTCCATCGCGAGTGGATCGACGACGACTTCCATCAGTTCCTCTCGCGTGCCAATCAGGTTCACTTCAAGGACGCCCGCGAGACCTTCGATCTTTTCCTTGAGATCTTTGGCAATCGTTGTCAGTGTGCGTTCCGGTATATCGCCCGCCAGGTTCAGGACCAGCATCGGGTCGAAACGCGACATCTTGACTTCATTGACCGTCGGCTCGTCGGTTTCACCGGGCAATTTCGCCTTGGCCTTGTCGACTTTCTCTCGCACGTCCTGCAAGGCTTTGTCCGTGTCGACACCCGCATCGAATTCGAGTTGAACATTGGCTCCGCCTTCATAGGCGTTGGCCGTCATTTCCTTGATGCCTTCTATGGAGCGAAGCTCCTGTTCCATGGGTCGAACCAGCAGGCGTTCGGCGTCTTCAGGAGAAATGCCGTCGTGTGAAATGCTGACGTAAATTACCGGAATTTCAATATCCGGCTCCGCTTCCTTCGGGATCGTCGAGTATGCGACCAGGCCGCCGATCAACACGGTGAGCAAGGACAGGATAACGGTCCGTGACCGGGACATTGACGAACTGATAATGTCCATCAGTCGCTGGCCTCGACACCTGCTTTTACGGCAACGGCTGTGCGCACATCACTTTCGGGAATAGAGTCCACGCGCGCGCCATTGGCAACATAGCCCTGGCCAACGGTGATGATGGTCGCATTCTCCGGCAATCCGGCCAGCCAGACGCCATTGCTCGATGACAGCGCAATGTCCGCGACCACAAATTCAACCAGGCCATTGTCGTTGATAATTTTGACGCCAACATTACCGGCATCGTCGAGAGTCAGCAGTGACGGCGAGACGCGGTGCGCCATGACTTCTTCAGCGGGGATATTCAATACAGCGGTGCCACCGGCCCGAATGGCACCGTCCGAATTATCGATTTCCAGCTCGACGCCAAAAGTGCGCGTTGCCTCATCGGCGACAGGCGCGACATAACGAATTTGCCCTTTTACCGTTTCACCGGTAGCAAGTTTGGCATCCGCTAGATCACCAACGTTGACGTAGTGAGCATCGAATTCGGAGAGGTTGGCTGAAACGATAATCTTGCGATTGTCGACGTAGGTGGCGATCGGATCACCAACCTTGACGAAATCACCAATCTCCACCGCGCGCGATTGCAAGGCGCCGCCGAACGGTGCCCGAATATTCATGTACTCGAGGTCAAGCTGCGCCCGGGTCAACTCGGCCCTGGCGGTCTCCAGCAGTGCCAGGGCTTCCTGCAGTTGTGCTTCGGATACGTAGCTGGACGACTTGAGTTTCTGGCGAGCTTCAAACTCGACTTCGCGTTGTTTGACGGTCGCCTCGGCCTGGGCAAGGCGTGCCTTGCGGTCGCGTTCGTCGAGGCGGGCTATAAGCTGCCCGCGCTCCAGGTTGGCGCCACGATCAGCGCCGACAAAATCAACACGTCCGTCCGTTTGTGCCGCGAGCGTGACGACTCGCGCAGGCGCTGTCTTGCCGTTTATCGAAATCGTTCGCAACACCATTTCGGCTGACTGCGTGCGTACCCGAACGGCGTTCTTGTTGGCCGCCGCGACTACCGGGGTGTCGTCCTCTCGGGCTTCTGAAGCATCGCTGTCACCAAATTGGCCGGATAGCAGCCAGATGGCAACACCTCCAGCAATAGCGGCCGAGACCAGCCAGGATTTGTAACGATCAAAAGTACTTATGTGCATCATATTTCCGTCAAATATTGTGTTGTTCAGCCATGGGCCGCTTTCTGTTGCCCGGAGTCTGTCAGCATGTGCCCGTTTTCTTCGACGTATTGCTTCATCGCGAGACTCATGGCTCTGCCGAATCCGGCAACAAACTTCATGCCTGGCGGCCACTCGTCGAAACAACAGGACTCGGCTTTCGCAATGAGCTTCAACCAGTTATCGACATCCTCGAGGCGACTTTTCAAAACCGTCTCAATCTGTTCGGCGGGCATCAGGTGGGCGAAGCACATCGTCGCCAGGAAATCCGAGCGCACTTTATGGCCCGGCGCGGGATCCTTCAGGGCTTCGAGCAGGAATGCCTTGCCACTGTCGGTGATCGCGTAAACCTTTCGGTCCGGTTTACCTTCCTGGGGCACGTGTTCGCAGGTCACCAGGCCCTCGTCCGCGAGTGACGAAAGCGCCGGGTAAATTGAGCCGTAACCTGCGGCAAAAAAATGACCGAAAGTGGATTCGAAATGCTTTTTGAGGTCGTAACCGGAGGCGGCGCCGTCCGTTAGTATCCCAAGGCAAACTGTCTTTACGTCCATCGTCTGGGTGGGTCCATATATCGGGGCGAGGCATACTATCAGTCCGATATATAAAAGCCAGCCCTGCGATAGACAAAACAGTGATATCTATAAAAACTTATTTACAATCATTGGCTTGTGTTAATCCAGCCACTCAACGGCCCGGCCGTATACCAGCGCCAAAGCAGCCCGGGCG
>JAUHYO010000170.1 GCA_030426325.1 Gammaproteobacteria bacterium
AGCGCGTCGCGCACGGCCTGCGGGTCGATCCAGGGCTCGAACCGTTCAAGGATCAGCTCGGCGATGGGACTGCGAGGTACCAGAACGCGCTCGTCAACGTAGAACTCCAGGCCGGCGAAGAATGCCTGCTTTACCAGGTAGGCAAGCGGGACCCGCTCGCGAATTCTCTGCGCTGCGATCGCCGTCACGGCCGCATGCTCCGGTCCGGTCACTTCATTGGTGTAGGCGACCGGTGCTTCGTCGTGAGACAGCTTAAGGGTGGCAAAAACCAGCCAGGCGGCTTCGTCCAGCGCATTGTCGGTGCCATGCCCATAAACGAGCCCGG
Source organism: Gammaproteobacteria bacterium (assembly GCA_030426325.1). GTDB lineage: Bacteria > Pseudomonadota > Gammaproteobacteria > Steroidobacterales > Woeseiaceae > UBA1847. Next base: position 326 of record JAUHYO010000170.1, read on the forward strand.
CATCATCAAATTCGGCAGCGATGGAGTGTATGAGTTCTTCGACATTCATTGGCGTCGGCGAATCTATCACGCTGACCGGCCATCTGCCTGTAGAATCGTCCGCTTTGCCATTACAATCACAGGTCCGATGAATCCAAAACGTTTCCTGATCGCGCTGCTGCTTGGCGCCGCTCTCGCCGCCGGCATCTTCGTTGCTTTGAAATCGTCTGCACCGGCCCAACCGCGTTTCGCAACAATTCTTCCTGCCGATGCTGACCTCCCGGATTTCTCGCTGGTCGACCAGCATGGCACCCCGGTCAATGCCGACTCACTGCGGGGCCAGTGGGACCTGGTTTTTTTCGGCTTCACGCATTGCCCGGACATTTGCCCGACGACCTTGCAAACACTTGCGAATGTCCGGCGTGAACTTGTCGCAACTGACGCGGATGCAATTCCCCGAATTGTACTGGTCAGCGTCGACCCGGAGCGAGACACCCCTGAAATTCTCGGCCGCTACGTTGACTACTTCGGCCCGGACAACCTGGGTATCACTGGTGAGCTCGAGCAGTTGAAGCGGCTGACGACGGGACTCGGCATTTATTTCGAGAAGGTCAATATTGTCGAAGACAACTACGGCGTCGATCACTCGGCTGCCGTACTCGTTGTCAATCCGGAAGGAAAGTTCGTTGCTCTGTTTAGCGCGCCGCATACCGTTAGCAATTATTTGCACGATCTTCCGATCATCGCGGCAAAACGCTGATGCGCACTATTCTGCTTAATGGTCTCTTATTGCTGTTCCTGGCAGCCTGCGTCAGTGAATCGGGTCCCCCACTAGTTGCCAGCGATGTTGTCGTGACGGAGCCACTGCCCGGCCGGATGATGAGTGCCGCGTATCTGTCGCTGACCAACAACTCACGTGATGCGATTCGTATCAATCGTGTCACAAGCCCGGACTACGGCGCCGTTGAACTGCACGAGTCGTCACTGGAGAACGGCGTCGCGAAAATGAGACCGATCGATTCGCTGGTCATTGCGCCAGGCTCAACGGTGACCTTGCAACGCGGTGGACTGCACCTGATGTTGATGCGCAAAAAAACAGATGCCGGGACGGTATCCTTGAATTTTTACGAAGACGCGACTTTATTGCTTGGCCTTGAAACCCAGGTCAGCGGCCGGAACCAATAATGCTGGCCCGACTGTTTGTTGCATTTCAATACCTCGTGCCACAGCACTTGCTAACAGCGCTTGTGTGGCGAATCGCGCGAATACGACACAAGGCGACAAAGAATTTTCTGATCACGAAATTTGTCGCGATGTACGACGTCGACGTTGACGATGTTTCGAAGCGCATCCCGGATGATTTTGCGACCTTTAACGATTTTTTTACTCGTGAGCTAAGAGACGCAGCGAGACCGGTCACGGGTGACAGTCGCTCCATCGTGTCACCGGTCGACGGCACTGTCAGCCTGGCAGGCACGATTCAGGGTGACAGTGTCATTCAGGCCAAAGGTATCGACTATACGCTCGCGGATCTCCTGGCGGCCGACATCGATGAAGCAAATGCGTATCTCGACGGCAGTTTCGCGACAATTTACCTGGCGCCGTATAACTATCACCGCGTCCACGCACCGATTGACGGTCAACTGGTCTCGGCAAATTACGTTCCTGGTGACCTGTTTAGCGTCAACCAGGCGACGGTATCGAGCGTCAGGGGTTTGTTCCGTCGCAATGAGCGCCTGATCATGCGATTTCTTACCGAGCAGGGTCCGGCGACGCTGATTTTCGTCGGTGCGCTGAACGTCGGCAGTATTTCGACACCCTGGAGCGGGGAAATCCGGCCGCGAAAACGCGGTGTTGTCGAAGCGCTCAATCTTTCCCGGGCATCGACTACACTTAAAAAAGGCGACCTCCTTGGCTGGTTCAATATGGGCTCAACCGTCATCATGCTGCTCCCGAAAGCGTGTTGTAAGTGGCACGACAGTCTACAGGCCGGTGCAACGCTGCGCGTAGGCGAACCCATCGGGCAATTGTCGTCCGCAACACAATGAGTGACTGGCGCCCCGCATCCGGGCCAGAGCTTGCCCGACGCAGGGCGTCGATGCTGCGGCGCATTCGCTGTTATTTCGAAACTCGGGACGTTCTGGAAGTTGATACTTCGGCACTGAGTCGCTCCGCTGTCAGTGATGTGCAAATCGAAAGCCTTGAAGTACGCAGCGGCCACAGTGCCGAGCCACTCTACTTGCACACATCGCCAGAGTTCATGATGAAACGCATGCTCGCACATTCCTGGCCGGATATTTTTTCAATGGGCCGGGTTTTTCGTGACGACGAATGGGGGCCAAGACACCAGCCCGAGTTTACTTTGCTTGAATGGTACCGGTTGGGTTTTGGTCTTGGCGATATTATCAGCGATGCAATCGAGCTTATTGCGACCGCACTGGACGATCCCGGGCTTCTGGCTTCGACAACGGTTGTCGATTACCGTGATGCTTTCGTTACAACGCTTGCGCTCGATCCAACCAGCGCGTCCATTCGTGAATTAACGACAGCGGCGAATGCGGATGCCGACCTTATCGCTGCAATAGGGTCGGAACGCGACGACTGGCTTGACCTGCTGATGTCGACCCGGATTGCCCCGGAGTTTGCCAGAGACAGTCTCACAATCGTGCGCCACTTTCCCGCTTCCCAGGCGGCACTGGCGCGCACCTGTCCGGATGATGCATCCGTTGCCGATCGCTTCGAAGTTTTCATGGGTGACATGGAACTTTGCAACGGCTATGTCGAGCTGACCGATGCCAAGGAACAATTCGCCCGCATTGCCGACGACCAGTCAAATCGCCAACGGCGTGGGCGTGCCGTTCGTCCCTATGACCGGCGCTTGATCGATGCGCTGGAACACGGTCTTCCTGATTGTGCAGGCGTTGCCGTGGGGATAGAGCGCTTGCAAATGATCCACGAAAAATCAGACGATATTCGAAATGTCATCCCGTTCCCATTTGAGAAAATACAATGAGTAACCCGGACTACAAACTGCTTGAATCACAGCTTTGCCACCTGCTCGATGGCGAAACCGACCCGCTCGCCAATGCCAGCAATTTTGTCGGGCTGATGTTCAATGCGATCGACAACATCAACTGGCTGGGCATTTATGTCCTCAGAGACGACGATTTGGTACTGGGACCCTTCCAGGGGAAGCCTGCCTGTGTTCGCATTCCGATGGGTTCGGGTGTCTGCGGCACGGCCGCGGCCACACTACAGACGCAGCGGGTCGCCGACGTGCAACTGTTTGACGGTCACATTGCCTGCGACCCGGCGTCGCGCTCCGAACTGGTCGTGCCGCTACAGGTACGCGGTCAACTCGTTGGCGTTCTCGACATCGATAGCGCAAGTCCCGGCCGATTCAGCGCTGAGGATGAGGCTGGCGTCGAACGAGTTTGCAACGCCTATTGCGAATTGCTGGCAGAAAGCCCGCGATTTATTTGATTCGCGAAACGTACTCGCGCGAGCGGGTATCGACCTTGATGACTTCGTTCTGATCGACGAATAGCGGCACTCGGACAACAGCGCCGGTCGACAACGTTGCCGGCTTGACACCACCACTTGCCGTATCACCTTTCACGCCAGGATCCGTCTCGACAATTTCGAGTTCAACGAAATTGGGCGGTGTCACGATCAGTGGCGTATTGTTCCACAGCGTAATCATGCAAATGTCACCATCGGTTATCCAGTCGCTGGCGTCACCCATTGCCGACGCATCGGCGGCGTACTGCTCAAACGTATCGGGCACCATGAAGTGCCAGAATTCACCGTCCGCATAGAGATACTGCATGTCCTTATCCATGACATCGGCAGCTTCGACGGATTCGCCGGACTTGAACGTCTTGTCAACGGTCTTTCCGGTTTTCAGGTTCTTGATTCGAACCCGGTTGAATGCCTGGCCTTTGCCGGGCTTGACGAATTCGTTTTCGACGATGATGCAGGGATTGCCGTCGATGATGATACGGAGACCGGACTTGAATTCGCTGGTGCTGTAATGGGCCATAAATAATCGCTCGTTTGGGGTCGTGCCGGTTTTCGGCGAGGCGCCATGATACTAGAGTCCGGACGCTTCGCCAGCCGAATTTTCGCCCCGATTCCCGCTACCCGGCTGCTGAAACATGAATCAGGTCACGGTTTTGAGGTCCGGATCGGGACTCTGGCGTCCCCAGTGTCTAAACTGGCTGTCGGGTTACAGAATATGGAAACCGGCGGAACGCCATCCGTCGCCAGGGATCGGGATTTGAACGGGCGCCAAAGCATATCTATAGCCGTCCTCACGGAAGATCAGGACGACGTTGAAATCATCAATAGTGCACTGCGTGATGCTGGTCATGCAGCTCATTGCCAATGGATTCCGTCTCCCGTAAAACTCGCCGACACACTGGCGGCCGAGAACGTCGAGTTGTTAATTCTTAATTGCGACCGATTCAAGGATTCAATCCGCCAGGTCATAAAACTCAAAGACCGCTACAACCCGGAAGTACCGCTGATTGCGATGCAGGCAACGGCTGACGAAGCCAGTATCCAGGCCGCGATGCAGGCCGGTGCCTGTGACCTGGTTTCGCTCTCTCTAAAAGGCCGCTTGCAGTCAGTTGTGTCCCGCGAGCTTCGAGCCTTGCGGGTCGAACGTGCACTCAACTCCACGATTCAGTCGGCGACAGAATACAAGCGTCAGCTGAAAGATCACATGGACTCGTCCAGCAGTTCGATCGCACTGGTTCAGGACGGAATTTTCATAGATGTCAACGATGCATGGATCCGGCAGTTCAAGGCCAAGAACAAGGATGAACTGATTGGCATGCCGGTGATGGACACTTTCGACCCGGAAAGCCAGGCAGCGCTCAAAGGCGCGTTGATCGCAACCATCCAGGGAAAATGGCAACGCAACGAAAAACTGATTGTCCGCTCCCAGGTGCAGTCCGGTGACAACACTGAAATCCACCTGGAGTTTCGTCGTTTCGATCTTGACGACGGACCCTGCGTCCAGATCCGCATTGCGCCGCAATTGAAGGTCGCTGAGGAACCGACGAAGCTGGTGCATGACGCGTTGAAACGCGACCCGACGACCCTGTTTTTTCATCGAGCCCAGTTCATTGAGCGAATTACCAAGCGCCTGCGTCGTAAACCCGCGCAAGGCACCCACTGCCTGGTTTATATCAAGCCTGACGACTTCGCCGCCGTCCGACAGAAAGTCGGCATCCTGAATTCCGAAGAGGTCATTGCGCAACTCGCGGAAGAAGTCCGCAAGCGGCTTCACCCGCGCGACGTTGCTGGCCGGTTTGAGGGCACATCGCTGATGGTCCTGCTCGAGCGTGGATCAGCGCGCGACGCGCAGGTCTGGGGAAAGCAATTATGCGACCACATCGCGAAACACACGTTTGATGTTGAGGAAAACTCGACCCACCTGACCTGTACGGTCGGCGCCTGTGCGGTCAATGAGGTATTCAGCAGTCTTGAAGAGTTTATCGCCGCGACTGTCAATGCGCACAAGCTCGGCAAGCAGGCAGGCGGAAATACCTCCTTCCTTGACCAGAGTGCCGACGAAGACACCAAGCAGCGCGAGTTCGACGCCATCTGGGTCAAGCACCTTAAGGCGGCGCTGATGGAAGATCGGTTCCGCCTCGCGCAACTCCCGATTGCCGGACTGCGAAGCGACTCGATTCAAATGTACGACCTGTTGGTTCGCATGATCGACGAGCGTGGCAATTCAGTACTGCCTTCCGAGTTCCTGCCGGCCGCCGAACGCAACAACATGATGAAAAATATCGATCGGTGGATGCTGCAGTCGGCGGTCAAGTTTTGTAATGAGGGCAACGCAGATCGCGTGTTCGTTCGCATGTCGAAGCAATCGATCAAAGACACATCCACTGCAGCCTGGTTGCAGCAAAAGCTGGACGACGCAGGGTTCGACTGTTCCCGTCTCGTTATACAGATTCCGGAGCAGGACGCAGCAACCCACATCAAGCAAACCCAGGTTTTGGCGGCGCACGCGCGAAAGCTGGGCATCGGATTTGCCCTGGAACACTACGGTGTCGACCAGGAGCGGTTCCAGATCCTCGACATACTCAAGCCCGACTACATCAAGATCGATGGTGAGCTGATGCACACGTTGATGACCGATCACAATATGCAGGCTGCCGTTTCGAAAATCGTCAGTGCTGCACAGGAACGCAATATCAAGACAATCGCTGAGCGCGTTGAAAATGCCAACGCCATGGCCGTGCTGTTTCAACTCGGCCTGGATTTCATGCAGGGACACTATGTCCACGAGCCGGAGGTTGTATTACAGGAACGAGAGAGTGTTGCGGCCAATACGCTGGCCAATTTGACAGCAGCAGGTGCCATCTAGCAGAGCGATGCCAACGACCAAAGTGTGATCTGCGTCACACTTGCTCTGTGGAACCATGCGCTAACGCTGACTTCTCTCGAAAACTTACAATAAACGCCCTGCCACGACTGCGACTCCAGTCAGGGCTGAAATCTGAAAACGCGGAGTGCCCGACCTTGAAGAACGTAACGAACAGAATACCCAGCGCCCATCGCGGCTTTTCCGCACTTGTCGCCGTTGGCGGTGCCCTTGCGGCGACACCAGCTTCCGCGCTGGAATTGGGCGACATTAGCGTTCAGTCTCGCCTCGGCCAGCCGCTTCGAGCCAGCATCGCTTATGCGCTTGCGCCCAATGAGCAGGTTGCGAAGAGCTGTGTCTCATTGCGATCGGGCCCGTCGGTCAGCGGATTGCCGGGCGTCGACGGCGCGGTACGCCGCGTCAGCACCTCCTAGGAAGTGCGCGGCCTGGTCGAAAAAATCACCAGCTACGACAACGCCACGATCGGCAGCGGCAACGTCGTCAACGAAATCGTCCGTGAATATAACAACGTCGGCCT
>JAUHYO010000171.1 GCA_030426325.1 Gammaproteobacteria bacterium
CTGTCCGGTGCGATACACGGCCGAAATCAGTTTTTGCGCAACCTCTGTCCCGTCAAACACTTCGGGTGGCGAGAGGCAGATATCGCAATTGCCGCAATCATCAGCCAGCGCATCGCCGAAATAGGCCAGTAACGAGCGGCGGCGACACTCGGTCACTTCGCACCAGCCAAGCAATGCATCGAGTTTTCGTCGCTCATTCTGTTTGCGGGTGTCGCTCGACTGTGACGAGTCGACCATTTGCCGCAGCCGTACAACATCCTGCAGGCCGTACACCAGCCATGCAAAAGCCGAATCGCCATCACGCCCGGCCCGGCCGGTTTCCTGGTAATAGGATTCCATGCTCTTGGGCAGGTCGAGATGTGCGACGAAACGCACGTCCGGCTTGTCTATTCCCATACCGAAGGCAATGGTCGCAACAATAATGACGCCGTCGTCGTTGACGAACTGGTGCTGGTGATCTGCGCGCGTCTCGGCATCAAGACCCGCGTGGTAAGGCAAGGCCTTGAATCCTTCGTTTCGGAGCCAGTCGGCTGTTGATTCCGTTTTCTTTCGCGACATGCAGTAAATAATCCCTGCGGCGCCGCGATGTTCAGACAGAAACCGCAGCAATTGCCGTTTCGCATCGAGCTTTGGCTGCACCTCATAGCGAATATTTGGCCGGTCAAACCTCGCGACAAAGCGCGCCGGGTTCTTCAACTGTAACTGCAGAACGATTTCGTCCCTGACCTCGGCCGTCGCAGTCGCCGTCAGGGCCATCCGGGGTACGTCCGGAAACAACTCCGCGAGCCGACCCAGCGACAGGTAATCCTCTCGGAAGTCGTGCCCCCACTGCGAGACACAGTGCGCTTCATCAATTGCGATCAATGTAATGTTCGTGGATTGCAGCCGGGTGATGGTTTGCGGCTGCAACAAGCGCTCAGGCGCAACGTACAGGAGTTTGATGTCACCGCTATCAAGCTGCCGGTAAACGTCTTCCTGCTCGAACGATGACTGCGTGGAATTCAAAAAGGCCGCGGGTATATCGAGCAGTTTGAGCGCCGCCACCTGGTCTTGCATCAGCGCAATCAGTGGTGAAACAACCAGCGTTACACCGTCTTGCAGGATCGCCGGAATCTGGTAGCAGATTGACTTGCCCCCGCCCGTCGGTTGCAGGACCAGGGAGTCGCGCCCTTCAAGCGCTGCATTGATGGCCGCTTCCTGGTCGCCCCGGAATTCGTGATAGCCAAAAACTTCGTTGAGAATCGTCCGGGGGCTTGCAGTCATGCGGCGAGTATACCGATACGCGCGAACCAATGGAGTCGTCGTTTCTTCTGTTCTCCCCGTATAATGCCGGCATGAAAATCTGGGTCGATGCAGACGCCTGTCCCGTCGTGGTGAAAGAAATTCTTTTTCGTGCGGCTGATCGCACAGGCATTCAACTGACGTTGGTCGCCAACCAGGCGATGAGCACGCCTCCTTCGGCCAATATTCGTTCGGTGCAGGTACCCCGCGGTTTCGACGTTGCGGACGACGAGATCGTCAAGCGCATCGAGGCCGGTGACCTTGTTATCACCAGTGATATCCCATTGGCCGCCGAGGTCATTGCCAAAGGCGGCCATGCCTTAAGTCCCCGCGGCGAAATGCACACTAAAGAAAACATCGGTGCCCGCCTCAATATGCGTGACTTTCTCGACACGATGCGGTCCAGTGGCGTCGATATGGGCGGAGGACCGGCTGCGTTCAGTCAGCGGGACAAGCAGGATTTTGCAAACAGCCTGGACCGATTTCTCGCGAAATATGCCGGTTAGGCGGAAAATCTCTATAATGCGCCGATGCTAAATCGCCTGAAACCAAACAATCAATTGAAAATTGGTCTTCTGGCATTCGCCTGCCTGACCGGGTTGTGGCTATCGTCGACAACCTCGGCCAACGAATCCCCATCGGCCCTGCCCGACGCCGCCCGACCCGAGGGTCACAGTCCCGCGGTGCTGATTGACGACAGTGAACCGGTTTATCCACGCCCGGCGTTGCATGAGAATCGCGAGGGATGGGTACGCGTGGGTTTCGAAATCAACCGCGAAGGCCGAGTTGTCAACGCCGTTGTTGAAGAGTCGGTGGGTGGATCTATTTTCGAAACAGCGGCAACGCGCAGCGTCAGTCGCTGGCGGTTTGAACCCGCCCAATTAAACGGACGGCCCGTTTCGCAGCCGCGCAATTCCACGATCGTGACTTTCGCATTGAACGAGCAGGCACGCGGCTCATCGAAGCGCTTCGCTGATCGCTACAACGATATCCTTGAGCTCATCAAGAAGAATCAGCTGGAGCGCGCGGATGCGCTCGCCAGGTCCGTCTTCGATCAATGGCCCCTGAATCTGTACGAGCTCACAAAGCTGTGGTCCCTGCGCGCCGAACTTTCGCTGATACAGAATAACTTCCGGGCCGCTGAATCCGCATTGCGCAAGGCGACCGCCAATCGCGGTCGATGGCTCGACGCGGATGCCTATCGTTCCCTGCTACTCGCAAGGGTTCATGTTGACCTCGAGTTAGGCCAGTTCAAGAAAGCCATCGACTTGTTCGAAGAACTTATCGCCTTGGATCCGGATCGCAGTGATGAGCTTACCCAGACCGCACGCATGATCCGGTCACTGCAGAACATCATCGACAGTGACCAGACGCTTGCCACCGATGGGCTTATTCAGCGCAATGAAGGTTGTGAAGCCTGTCGCGCAACCTGGACTTTCGAACCACTTCGCCGGACGTTCACTGTTGCCAGTATTGACGGCATGCTTGAGGCGTTGGTCATGAACTGTACCAACGTCAAGGTACCTTTCGAATTCATTGTCGACAAAACCTGGTACTTGCCGGCCAATTCCGGACAGTGCGAGGTCGGCCTGTTCGGCAGTGAAGGAACGGCTTTCAGGGTCTACCAGTTGGCCAACCCCTAGCTCGCCCGTGCATGAGGCCGACTGGATCGGCCTCTCGAGTTTTTCCCGGGTCGCGATTTCCCGCCCGCCTTTGCTTTCTTGCGGGCTCCCTGGCGCCCACCATTCGGGCGCTGGCCGCCTGATCGTGGCGCTTTGCCACGGGTGATGGGTTCAGCCATGATGCGCTTGTCGACGTCATAACCCGGAACAAGCTCTTTCCTTATTTCGACGGTCAACAGTCGCTCGATGTCTTTAAGTAACTTGAGTTCGTCGACGCAGACCAGCGAAACAGCCGTGCCTTCCTGTCCGGCACGCGCTGTGCGACCGATGCGATGCACATAGTCTTCCGCAACATGCGGCAATTCGTAGTTCACGACGTGTGGCAGCTTGTCGATATCCAGTCCGCGCGCCGCGATATCCGTCGCCACGAGGACTCGGGTCTTGCCCGCCTTGAAATCGCGAAGTGCCGTCGTGCGCGCGCCCTGGCTTTTCCCGCCATGGATCGCACTGGTTTCAATGCCATCGCCGTTCAATTGCTTGGCAAGCCGGTTTGCGCCGTGCTTGGTGCGCGTAAACACCAGCACTTGCCGCCAGTTGCCCTTGCCAATGATTTCGGACAGAAGCTCGCGTTTGCGCGCCTTGTCGACCGGCATCACGACCTGTTTGACCTTCTCCGCAGTCGTATTGCGCTGCGCTACCTGCACTTCGGTCGGATGATTCAGCAAGCCGTTCGCAAGCTCCCGGATTTCCTGTGAGAACGTTGCCGAGAACAGCAGGTTCTGACGTTTGGCCGGCAACTCTTTGATGATTTGTTTGATATCGCGAATGAAGCCCATGTCGAGCATTCGGTCGGCTTCATCAAGCACGAAGAATTCGACGCCAGACAGGTTGATGTTGCCCTGCCGGATATGATCCAGCAGTCGTCCCGGTGTCGCGATGACCACGTCAACACCGCGACGGATGCGTGAGATTTGCGGACGGGCACTGACACCGCCGTAGATTTCCATGCTGCGGGCCGGACGGTGTTTGCCGTAGGTCTGCACGCTTTCATTGACCTGCGCCGCCAGTTCACGGGTCGGGGTCAGGATCAGGGCGCGAATGCATCGCGGACCGCTCGTTTTCTGTTGCAGTTTTTGCAGCAAGGGCAGTGTAAATGCCGCTGTCTTGCCGGTGCCCGTCGGGGCTGCTGCGAGCACGTCCTGGCCGTCGAGGACCAAAGGAATTGCCTTGCTCTGAATGGGGGTTGCTTCCGTGTAGCCCTGTTCTTCGACAGCACGCAGCAATTCGGCCGACAGGCCGAGTTGGTTAAATAACATTGATTGTTCTCCGTTTCGCCTGATCCGCGACGTCGAAGACGTGTGGTTCGGTCCAGGCTGGAATTTTTAAAGTGACTCCAAACGTGCAGAATTGCCGGGTTGGAGTGAGTGACGCAGACCGATGTGCGTCAAGACGGGGCGGACTGTAACAGAAGCCGGGCGAAAAAGAAGGACTTATTTGGGAAATGTGCCCGTCACCGGAATTGAGCTACTGAAACCGGAAACGTTTAATCGCCAGACCAGCGACAACGAATCGTAAGTGACGATACCCGTCCGCCCGTACTCTTGCCAGGAGCTTCGACACCGTCTTTCCTGATCCGTCGCGTCACTGATTTGTGTAGAATTTCGGGCTGATCTGACCGGAGAGTCGAAATGCCCTTCATTCGTTCCTCAAACCTGTCCCTCCTGGCGCTGGCAAGCATTGCATTGTTTTTCGTTTCGGCCTGCCAGCCGTCACAGCAGCCCCCTGCGCCAAAGACCGCCGAGAGCACGCGGAGTATCGAGGCGATCGCCGATGAATTCCTTGCCGAATTGCTGCTGCGCTATCCGTCGATGGCGACGAGTTTCGCGATCGAAGGCGCTCGACATGATCATTTGTTCGACAACTCGCTTGAGGCACTCGCAGCCTGGCAACAGAAAGAGGATGCCTGGCTTGCCGAATTAAGCGCCATCGGCGAGCCGACCGAGATCGGGAGTCGTGACTGGGTAACCTGGGGGAAGATGCACGAGGCGCTGGCATCCAGCCAGGCATCGAGGATCTGCCGAAAGGAATTGTGGGAAACCAGTTCAACAACGGCGTGGTACACCGGCATGCCATTTATTTTCGATATCCAGCCACTGGATTCCGACGAACTCAAAGCACAGGCGCTGTCTCGCCTTGGCGAGGTTGATCGATACATCGATACGGAAATTGCCAATCTTCGCAAAGGTCTCGAGCTCGGTTACAGCTCACCACGCCTGACTGTTGAAGTAGTGCCCGAGCAGGTTCGCTCTTTGCTTGAGGACACGTCACCCTTTCTCGGCATGGGCTCGCGAGCTGAAGACAACGAATTTGACGCTACCGTCCGCCGCATTTTTGAAGAAGAAATAGCACCCGCTGTCACGCGCTTCGCCGATTTCATCGAAGATGAATACCTTGGCAAAGCACGCGAGGAAATCGCGCTGACGTACAACCCCGATGGCGCCGAATGCTACCCGACGCTGGTGCGATCGTTCGCGACCGTTCAGCCAACGGCGGACGAAATACATTCGCTGGGTCTTCAGCAAATGGCGCTGATTCGAAGCGAAATGGAAGAAATTCTGAAAGCGCACTATGACGGGGAAGCAATCGAAACATTTGTTCGCCGTATCAATGTCGATTCCGAGTTTACGTTTCGGTCTGAAGACGAAGTGCTGCAATACTCCCTCGATTCACTGGACGCCGCCAAACAAAAAATGCCGGACGTCTTTGGCCTGCTACCCAAGGCGGATGTGCTGATCAAACCCTATCCGGAATTCGCGGCCAGTGGCGTTGGCGAATATCATTCATCGTCAGAGGACGGTACGCGCCCTGGAATCTTTTATATCGCCGTACGGGACCCGGAAAATCGCTCACGAGCCACGCAGCAATCGACTCTGTATCACGAGACCTATCCCGGCCACCATTTACAAGGCGCCATCGCCCTCGAACTCGGTGACAAGGTGCATTCACTGGCCCGCTACCTCAGTAACTCCGGGTTTGATGAAGGCTGGGCGCTGTACGCCGAGCGCGTGGCCCAGGAACTGGATTTGTACACGGGGCCGCTCGATTTGATGGGCCTGTTGTCGGATCAGGGGGCGCGCGCCGCGCGACTGGTCATCGACACCGGCATTCATACCAAGGGATGGACACGCCAGCAGGCCGTCGACTACATGATGAACAACACCGGCTGGGCCGAAGTGGATATCCAGAATGACATCAACCGTTACATCTCCTGGCCGGGCCAGGCCAACTCTTACATGCTTGGCATGCTCGAGATCCGGCGCCTGCGCACGCTGGCGGAATCCGAACTGGGTGACCGGTTCGACATTCGCGACTTTCATGACCAGGTGCTGAAAAATGGCAGCCTGACACTGCCAATGGCGGAAAAAGCGGTGCTTGCCTGGATCGAACAAACGAAAGAGGACTGACACAATGGCCATACGCACTGTTTACCTGCTGGTCGCCCTTGTTTTCGCGACACCCGTATTCGCCGAGACAATTGCCGTGATCGGCACCGGCAATGTCGGTTCGGCGCTGGGCACCGAACTCGCGTCGCAGGGCCATACCATTATTTATGGATCGCGCAGCCCACTCGGTCTGAAAGCGCTGGATGTCGCGAAGAAAACCCAGGGCAATGCGACCACATCAACACCGCGAGAAGCGGCGGCGGATGCCGCCATTGTCGTGCTGGCAGTGCCCGGCATGGTGGTCGAGGATGTCGTCCGTGGCCTGGGCGACCTGTCAGGGAAGCTCATTATCGATGCGACGAATCCGCTGATCGTAGAAGAACCACTGGCGTTTACTTTTGGCGTTGAGACTTCAAACGGTGAGATCGTACAGGCGGCCGCACCCGGCGCCCGGGTCGTCAAGGCTTTCAATACGATCACCTGGCAGTCAATGATCGACCCCGAGATCGCCAATGGTCCGCTGTATGTACCGATTGTCCGCAACGACCCCCAAGCCAAAGAATTGGTTGCGGGCTTCGTCAAAGCGATGGGCTTGATCCCCATTAATCTCGGCCCGATCGAAGTCGCGCACTGGACGGAGTACGCCGCTGTCGTGCAACTGAACAATCAGTTCTCGGGGCGCGTCAATTACGACCTGGTGTTTCGGGCACGCGACTGAAGTCGGCAAGCCGCAACGACGTCATAGACAAGAGAAAATGGTGCCGGATAGGTGATTCGAACACCTGACCCCATCATTACGAATGATGTGCTCTACCGACTGAGCTAATCCGGCATCGGTTAAGCGGCGCGCAGTATAGCCTCGT
>JAUHYO010000172.1 GCA_030426325.1 Gammaproteobacteria bacterium
CAAGCAACAGGAACACCACCACTAGCGAGAATGCCAACAACATGCCAACCTGACCGGCCGACTGTTTTTCCTCGTAAGACATGCCGGTCCATTCGAATCCAAACCCGTCCGGGAGCTCAGCAGCCAGGCGCTCCATTTCATTCATCGCCTCGCCGCTGGACAAGCCGGCCGCCGGCATTCCGGAGATGGTTGTCGACGGATAGCCGTTGAATCGATTGAGCTGTGGTGTACCAGCTGTCCATTCGACCGATGTAAAAGCGCCAAAAGGAACCATGACGCCACCGGCACTGCGTACCCGCAAATTCAGAATATCGTCAGGCGTCATGCGATAGGGCGCGTCGGCCTGCAGCATCACGCGCAGAATACGCCCGTCGCGCGCAAAGTCGTTCGCATATGAGCCGCCCATTGCAATCGACAGCGTCTGATTCACATCGCCAATTGAAAGTTCAAGAGCGCGTGCCTTGGTGCGATCAACATTGACGCGCAACTGGGGCGCATCGGGCAAGCCCTCGGGTCGTACCTGGGCAAGCAGCGGGCTGGTGCTTGCGGCGCCGAGCAATTGGTTACGCGCACTGATCAGCGCCTCGTGGCCCAGGCCCGCCCGATCCTGCAAGATGAAAGTGAAGCCGCTTGCAACGCCGAGTTCGCGTATCGCCGGGGGACTGAGCGTAAAAATAAACGCCTCTTTGACCTGCGACAAGGCAGCCATCGCGCGGCCGGCTAGCGATGCCGCGCTGTTCTCAGGTCCCTCGCGCTCTTCCCAGGGATGCAGCGACACGAATGCCATCGCATTGGACTGACCGCTGCCGAAAAAGCTAAATCCGCGAACGACGGTAACCCTGTCAACCTGAGGCTGATTCCGATAGAACTCCTTGACCTGCTCGATCGCTTCGCCGGTACGCTGCATCGTCGCACCGGGCGGCGCCTGAATTACCGTGAATACACTGCCTTGGTCTTCGGTCGGCAGGAAGCTGCTAGGCAGCTTCCCGAACAATACGATCGTGACGCCAACCAGCGCGACAAACAAGGCGATAAACCGCAATGGTCGCAACAAAATTTTTCCTACCGAAAGCTGGTAACTGCGTGTCGTGCGATCGAACCAGCGATTAAACCCGGCGAAGAACGCCCACGCGCGCCCGCGCCGAACACGGTCATCAGCATCTGACTCGGTCGCTTTAAGCAGGGTCGCGCACAGCGCAGGCGTCAGAGTAAATGCGAGCAAGGCAGAAAAACCGATCGAAACGGCGAGCGTGAGCGAAAACTGGCGATAGATTGCGCCGGTCGATCCTGGAAAAAATGCCATAGGCACGAATACCGACACCAGGACCAGTGTAATACCGACAATGGCTGAAGTGATCTGCCCCATCGCTTTGACCGTTGCGTCATAGGGGGAGAGTCCTTCTTCGGCCATCACCCGCTCAACGTTTTCAACGACGACGATCGCATCGTCGACCAGGATGCCGATGGCGAGCACCATCGCGAACAAAGTCAGAACGTTGATCGAAAATCCAAATAACCACAGTCCGACACAACCCCCTGCAAGGGCGATTGGCACGACGATCGTTGGGATGAGTGTGGCGCGCCAGCTTTGCAGAAACAGGAACATGACCAGGACGATCAAAAGCATCGCTTCCGCCAGCGTCTTCAGGACCTCTTCGATAGAGATCTGGATGAACGGCGTTGTGTCATAGGGCACTGTCCAGCCGATATCCGTTGGAAACGAAGCCTCCAGTTCTGCCATGCGACTGCGCACGCCAGACGCGGCTGAAAGCGCGTTTGCACCGGTTGTCAGCTGCACCGCCATTCCCGCAGCAGGCTTGCCGTTAAGCTCCAGGTCAAACAGGTAGCTCTGAGCACCGAGTTCGATGCGCGCGACATCACCGAGCGTCACGGCCGATCCATCGGGATTGGAGCGCAGAATAATCGACGCGAACTCATCGGCTGTGGTAAATCGGCTTTGTGTCAGTACTGTCGCGTTAATCTCGTAGCCGTCCGCAATCGTCTGGTCGCCGAGTGAACCGCCCGGCGACTGGCTGTTCTGTTCTCGTACCGCCAGCAGCGCATCCGATGGGGACAGACGGTATCCGGCCAGCTTGTCTGGATCGAGCCAGATACGCATGGCGTATTCGGAAGAAAATGACCGAATTTCTCCGACTCCCGGTACCCGCCGCAACTCATCGACGACGCGGGACGTTGCAAAGCTGCCAAGTTCCAGGGTGCTCATTTCGCCGGATTTTGAGGTCAACGCGATGATCATCATGAACCCTGCCGAAGCCTTGTTTACCTGGATACCCTGTCGACGCACCTCCTCGGGGAGCCTTTGCTCAACTGTTTGCAACCGGTTCTGAACATCGACCTGCGCGAGATCAATATCCGTTCCGGCATCAAACGTCACGGTAATCGACGCAGTACCGTTGGACTGGCTACTGGATGACATGTAGAGGAAGCCTTCGACACCGTTCAGAGCCTGCTCAATGACCTGGGTTACATTGGTCTCGAGCACTGACGCGTCTGCCCCGGGATAGGTCACCGATACCGACAGCGATGGCGGTGCAATCGACGGGTATTGCTCGACCGGCAGGTCTCGCAAGGCGCTAGCACCAGCAAGCAGAATTGTCAGCGCGACCACCCATGCGAAGATGGGACGATCAATAAAGAATTTTGGGCTCATTTCGAGTTGCCGACTGAGTCTGAAGGATCGCCACCGGCAACCGCAACCTGTTGCCCCGGCCTGACTTTTTGCAGTCCATCCACAATGACGCGTTCGCCGCCGTTCAATCCTTCTGTTACCAACCAGGCATCCTCGGAAAGATCGCCGAGCACAACCGGTCGTGCTTCAACAATGTCGCCAGCGCCGACAATCATCAGGCTGGCACCCTGTGGCGACAACTGTACGGCTCGCTGCGGTATCAGCAGTGCTTTCGGGCGCACGCCGGCATCGAGTTTGGCGCGCACAAACTGCCCCGGCACGAGCACGTTGCCCGGATTCGGAAACTCGGCGCGAATAGCGACTGTCCCCGTCGCCGGATCGATTGATAAATTGAAGAAATCGAGGTGTCCGCGGTGTGCATATTCACTGTCATCTTCCAGAATCAGCGTAACGCCGATTCGCTGTAACTCCGGCAGCTCCAGGCTTCCCTGGGCGATTTCGCGGCGCGTCTTGAGAAGGCCCGCGCTCGACTGGGAAAAGTTGACAAATACCGGGTCCAGTTGCTCGATCGTGGTTAGGAGCGTGGCCGCTGTGGCGCTGACAAGCGCACCTTCGGTTACCTGTGCACGCCCTGCACGACCAGCGATCGGCGCGGTGACGGTTGCGAAACTGAGACTCAACTGTGCGCTTTCCAGTTGTGCTGCAACCTGCGCTTCATCGGCCTGTGCCGTGCGCAGTCGCGCGACGGCCGCATCAAATTCCTGCTCGCTGATTGCCTGTTCCGCAACTAGGCCTTTAAACCGTGTGACATCCTGCTCGGCATTGGCAACGGTCGCCTTTGCTCGGGCAAGTGCCGCTTTGGCGGCATTGACGTTGGCCTGAAGCTCACGTGGGTCTATCTGAAAGAGTTCCTGGCCCTCAACGACATCGACACCCTCCTCGTACAGGCGTCGCTCAATAATACCGTTGACTCTTGCGCGTACCTCCGCCGTGCGCACTGCCTGTACCCGGCCTGGAAACTCAACGACGTTTTCGGCCGCCTGCGGGTCGGCGACGATAACGCCAACCTCCACCAGTGGCGGCTGCTGCGAAACGGCTTCCGAATCGCACGCAGCGAAAAACGAGGCCAACAGCATCACGGAAAGTGTGCGGACTAAAATATTAAAATTCATTTTTTCTGGGCTTCCATCGCCCGCAACAGATCCATCGACGAGCTGCGGTAAAGTGAGTAAAAAAGTTCAAGGTCTGCCAGTTTCCTGCTCGCCTGCTTGCCGCGGATACTGCCGCGCGCCTCGGAAACGACCGCAACGGCTTTCTCGAAGCGCTTGATCTGCAATTCAACTAGCGCACCGTAGGGGTTGTCCTGTATCGCAAAATAATCCTGCCGTTCGCCGGGTACGGACCGTCGTTCAACGATACCCATGAGTTCCAAAATCCGAATATTCGTACAGAGGCTGCCTTTGCTGATGTGCAGCGTCTCGACGAGTTCGGCCGCGCTCACGGGCCCGTCCGAGACGACCAATGCCGCCCAGATTTGTCCTGCAATGCGGGTGAATCCGGCTTCCTGGGTAAACTGGCCCAGCCGTTCGATAAATTGTTGCTTGCCGTCTGCATCTTTCTTGTTGGCCACTGGAATTCGCCCTCCCGGGTTGAATCGGACTTGTCAATGAGTATCACGCTGAATTGCGGCCGGATTAGCTCACATTTTAAACATTTAGTAAATACTAAATGTTTAAAATATTTTGATTAGCTATGATTTCGCGCCCATTTGCCTGGCGCGACGCTACCGTCGATACACGGATTTCTAGCTGATGGCGCTCCGCACGTTGCGAAATATCCGCATCCAGGGCCCTTCAGGACCCCAATCGTCAGGGTGCCAGGAGTTCTGGCTGGTCATCGCGACGCGCTCCGGGTGCGGCATCATGATGGTGACACGGCCATCTTCGTTGCTGAGACCACAGATTCCATCGATCGACCCATTGGGATTTGCCGGGTATTCGTCGGCAACCTGCCCGTAGTTATCGATGTAGCGCATGGCCACGGTGTATGACGACGTGTAGCGCGCGGTGTCGTCAGCAAACACGGCCCTGCCCTCGCCGTGCGAGGTTGCGATCGGCATTCTCGAGCCCGCCATGCCTGCCAGGAACAGCGACGGACTCTCCACCACCTCCACGAGGCTCAACCGTGCTTCAAATTGTTCCGACGTATTGCGCAGGAATTGTGGCCAGTGTTCAGCACCCGGAATCAACTCGCGCAGGTGAGACATCATCTGGCAGCCATTGCAGACGCCGAGCGCAAACGTATCTTTGCGATCAAAGAACGCCTCGAACTGGTCGCGCGTTCGGCTGTGGTAAAGAATGGACTTCGCCCAGCCACCGCCAGCGCCAAGAACATCGCCGAACGAGAAGCCGCCGCAGGCGACCAGCCCCTGGTAGTTGTCGAGTACCTCATTGCCGCTCAATAAGTCACTCATATGCACGTCAACGGAGGCAAATCCGGCACGCATGAATGCGGCCGCCATTTCATACTGACTGTTTACACCCTGCTCCCGGAGGATCGCGACACGCGGTGGCGTCCCGCCGAATGGCGTGCGGGCCATGGCGTCATTCGGATCAAACGTCAGTCGTGCGTTCAGTCCCGGATCCTTACGATCGAGTATACGGTCAAATTCCTGTTTCGCCGTCGTCGGGTTATCGCGCAGCGACTGAATCCGGTAACTCATCTCCGACCATTCGCGTTGCATCGCAGTACGGTCCAGCTTCAGCAGCACGTCGTCATCATTTTGCACGGTGAATTGATCCGAATCGTCCACCCGGCCGATTGCGGCCGCTGTAACGCCGAAACGATCCAGCACCATTTGCACCTGCGTCAGCTTGTTCTTCTCAACCTGTACAACAGCGCCCGGCTCTTCATTGAAGAGTTGTCGCAATACATCGATTCTCGATCCGCTTAGCGACAGATTCACGCCAAGCCGACTGGCGAACATCATTTCGGCGACAGTCGCAAACAACCCGCCGTCACTGCGGTCGTGGTAGGCGAGCAGCATGTCGCGACTGTTCATCTCCTGAATCGCGGCAAAAAACCCGGTCAGGAGGGCCGCATCGTCGAGATCCGGTGTCCGGCCGCCAGTGCGGCGGTAGGCCTGCATCAGGCAGGAACCACCCATGCGGTTAGCGCCTTTGCCCAGGTCGAACAACAGCAGGTAGCTGGATTCTTCCGTTTTTCGAAGCTCAGGGGTCAGGTGCCTTGAGATGTCGGTTACCGGCGCGAATGCCGAGACAATCAATGACACCGGTGCGACGACCTGGTATTCCCCGGACTCGTCGGCCCAGCTTGTTCGCATCGACATCGAGTCCTTGCCCACCGGTATCGCAACGCCGATCTCCCGGCACAGTTCATCACCAACTGCTTTGACTGTGTCATAAAGATTTGCGTCTTCTCCTGGATGTCCCGCTGCCGCCATCCAGTTGGCCGACAATCGAACCTTGCTGAGGTCCTCAATCGGCGCCGCGGCGATATTGGTAATTGCTTCTGCCACCGCCATGCGACCGGATGCCGGCGCATTGGTCGCTGCAAGTGGCGTGCGTTCACCCATCGCCATTGCCTCGCCAGTTCGGCTGTTAAAACTCGATGCAGTAATCGCAACGTCGCTGACGGGAATCTGCCACGGGCCAACCATCTGGTCGCGAGCACTCAGACCCCCAACCGTTCGGTCACCGATATGAATCAGAAAAGATTTGTCGGCAACGGCCGGGAAGCGAAGGACACGCTTTGCTGCTTCTTCGAGTTCGATACCGTCGAGATTCAGCTCCTCGTCCGGCAAATGTTGACGCTGAACGTCACGTTCCATTTTCGGCGGATTGCCAAGTAGCATCTGCATCGGCATGTCGACGACGCGATTGCCAAATGTGCTGTCGTTGACGACCAGGTTTCCATCGTCCGTCAGCGTGCCGATGATTGAGGCCGGACATCGTTCGCGTTCGCACAATGCCGAAAACTCGTCAATCCTGTCGTCACCAACCAGCAGGATGTAGCGCTCCTGGGCCTCATTGCACCAGATACCCATCGGCGACATGCCGGGCTCGGCATTGGCGACATCGCGCAATTCGATGACGGCACCGTGCTCGCTGTGATCCACGGCTTCCGGAACGGCGTTCGAAAGCCCGCCTGCGCCTACGTCGTGAATCAGCAAGATCGGGTTGTCTTTGCCCATCGCCCAGCATCGATCGATGACTTCCTGGGCGCGGCGTTCTATTTCAGGGTTGCCGCGTTGCACCGACGCGAAATCAAGGTCCTCGCTTGATGTACCGCTGGCCAATGACGACGCCGCGCCGCCGCCAAGCCCGATCAGCATCGCCGGGCCGCCGATGACCACAACTTTTGCGCCGACGGGCACATCGATTTTGTTGGCATGTTCGGCACGCACATTGCCGACGCCACCGGCGATCATGATGGGCTTGTGATAGCCTCGAATCTCGTTTTCAGGCAAGCCCGGCAAGCGCGATTCGAAAGTACGAAAGTAGCCGGCAAGGTTCGGGCGGCCGAATTCATT
>JAUHYO010000173.1 GCA_030426325.1 Gammaproteobacteria bacterium
GCAGCATGCCCGAAATGATGGGTGGGAACAGGTTGCTCGACAGCACCGGGAAGATGGTCTCGGCGTCTTCAAGTCCCGGAAACAGCGCACGCCCGGCCACGCCAGCGGTTACCGCTCCCGCCGTGAAGACGAACAGGACAATCATCGATACGACGCGCGCCTTCTGGATTTCCACGTCATCGCGTGCCGACATGAACCGGACTAGCAGTTGCGGTACGCCCATGAACGGTAGGCCGATTGCGATAAAGCTCGCGATGGCAATCCAGACGATTTTGCCCTCGCCCGAGACCGCCATCATATCGACCAGTGTCGGGTCCTGGAGTGCCAGGTTGGTTTGCACCTCACCCCAGCCCCCGGAGGCGTAGATTGCCGCTGCTGGCACGGCGATCAGGCCAAGCAGCATCAGGACTCCCTGCACGACATCGGTGTAACACACCGCCTTGTAGCCACCGACAAAGGTATAACCGATGATAAAAATGGAACCGACGATGACGCCGGTTGCGTATTCCATGCCGAGAAAACTGCTGAATGCTTTACCGGTCGCCACCATTTGAGCGGTCACATAGGCCGTGACCATGACAAGTATGATCAATACGGCACAGCCGCGGATCAGGTTCCATTTGTCTTCGAACTTTGCGACCAGGATGTCGGGCGCCGTAATCGAATCCGTCTCGTCACTTAATTTTTTCAATCGACGGGCAACGATCCACCAGGCTCCTGCAACGCCGAGAACTTCCCCAACGACCACCCAGTACGCCTGCACGCCCACGGCGTACCCCATGCCCGACAAGCCAAGCAACAACCAGCCGCTTTCACCGGTCGCATTGGTACTGAACGCAACGACCCAAAAGGGTAGTTTCTTGCCGGCAAGATAGTAGCCGGACAGCGTATGCGTTTCACGCCGGCTCCAGATTGCGAGTGCGGCGAGAATGCCGAGGTAAACGATCAGTACAGTCACGGTGGTCGACATAGGGCGCCCCGATTAGTGAAGCATTGCGTGCGACGAGCCAATCGGCGATCCGGGTGGAATTACCACGGGCGGCAGCTCTTCTATTTGCTCCGGGTTCGACAGCAGGCGTGCAATTTCAAAATCTGCGAACCGGTAGTGCGCTTTCCACACATCCGACTTCGGCGACTGCCGCGCGAGCCAGTCCGACAATTCCCTGACGGATGCAAGCGCAATTGCCCGGACGTCATCATTGGCGTCTGCGTTAAACGCCAATCGCAGCAGTGCGTGCAGCACCAGCATATTCGTTTGTCGTTGAATTGCCCCAAGTGCACCGTCAGCCGGCTTCGTGCGCCAACTCGTGGAAAGCAACTTGCGCGTCACGCCGGAGAACCGCGGCGATGCATTTTGCTCTATTCGCGCGGCACGCGACGGCTCAAGCAGCACATTGAGCGTCAGCGAAACAGCGCTCGCGGCTGGCGCCGTTGCATCAAATACAACGCCGGTCGATCCTCTGAACGTCTCACGTGATTTCTGGTTGCCGGGCGGTCGCGGCGGGATCAGCGAGAGGATGTGCTCGGGGACCTTAAGCCTCTCGGCATCCAGTGTTTCAAGCAGCGCATCGACGGCTTGCGCCTGCACCTCTGTTTCGACCGGGCGTGGCAACGGCTGCCCGTCACCGCGCAGGTTGTAGTGGTAGTACTGGCCGCCAATCAGCTTGCCGACGGCTTCGATTTGAAATCGATGCAGCAGGTAAATCGGGACGAAAACCTCTTCGATAGTCGCCAGCGGCCGCCCTTGGCGAATACTGGCTTCCGAAAAGTTCGCGAGCGCAATCTCGCGTACCGCCAGGAGATGCTTCAGTTCCGCAACCGGGTCAGCGCCGTTTTCCCACAGGTTGCCGTCCGGATGTGCCATCGCAATTGAACGCGAGTCATCGTCGGCAACATACTTGAAACCGGCGGCCAGTGTTTCGGCCATGATCCGGTCGCGCTCGGCGCCTGCGTCGACGCCATCCGCGAAATCCTGGTAGGCATAAAGGACCGTGCGCTTGTCCCAGGCGCCGATCTTGTCATCGTAGGCGTCGCTGAGATCCAGTGAGCCGTCGTCGCGGATAAGGATTTTTGGCACCGGGTAGTCCATGACGGATGACCGGTCCTGCGTGCTCGCGGCAAAATTGTGTTCAAAGCCAATCGTGTGTCCGACTTCGTGAGCGGACAGCTGGCGAATTCGCGCCAGTGCCATGTCCAACATGGCGGGCGGTACTGCATCATCACCGTAGGGCGCCAGCAGGCCTTCGGCAATCAGGTAGTCCTGCCGAACGCGCAGCGAACCAAGCGAGACATGACCTTTGAGGATTTCACCGGTTCGGGGATCGGTCACCGAGTCGCCGTATGACCAGCCGCGCGTTGAACGGTGCACCCACTGGATCACGTTGTAGCGCACATCCATCGGGTCTGCTTCTTCCGGCAGCAATTCGACCTGGAATGCGTCCTTGTAACCCGCCGCCTCGAAGGCCTGGTTCCACCATCGCGCACCATCCAGCAGCGCCGAGCGCACCGGCTCCGGCGCACCGCGGTCGAGGTAATAGATGATGGGTTCGACTGCCTCGCTGACTGCTGCAGTCGGATCTTTCTTTTTCAGCCGGTGACGCCGGCCGTAGTCCGTTGTCAGGTCTTCGCCGATCGTCGTTGCGTAATCCGCGAACCCGCCGGCATTCCAGCGCAAACCGATGACACCCGCCCTTGGGTCATAGGGCAAGGGTTCGTAGTTGTCATCCGGCAGGCGGATGAAAGAATGATGCACGTGTACGGTAATGGCCGTTGCATCCGGCGCGACGCTGGGCAGGTATTGCCCGGTCGGCGCGCCGGTCAGGGTCACGACGGCCTCGGCCTCGGTGTTGTCGGGAAATGCGCGGGTGCGTGGCATATAGACCGCGGATCGCGACGCATCGACCGAGTAGGTGCCCTCAGCAGCGGCGGCAAGTCGCGACCCGATGTTGTGAGCATCGCGTACGAAAAATGGCGTGGCGTCAACAATGGTGCGATCCGGTGACGAATCGAGATCCTCGAACCCCCAGATTACCGAACTGGCAAAGCTTTCCCGGACCGCCTGTTGCTCATCGCGATTATCACTGTCCGCCCGGAAAGCGAGGTTGTCCTCCATCAGAAGAACTTTCGGACCGCTTTTGACGAAGCGCACGACTTTTGTCGCGCCGAGCTGGCCCCGGTCGAGCCCGAGATCGTTCGACCCGACGCCGCGTGCGAGCGATGACTGGTAAATCATTGGCTCATCGAGAGGCCCGGTATCAAGCAGCACCCGACCGCTGTCCTCGTCCCAGTAGAGATCGAGAAACCCGTCGAGGCGCTCATAGGCCTCAAGATTCAGTGAGTCTTCAGCGAAACTTGGTGCAACAAGAAACGTCGTGGCCAGTACGGCCAGGTAAATACTTGGATGCATAAAACCTCAGGAGGGACGTGTAATGCGTCCGGCGATAATGCCGGCAATCATCAGGAACAGACCCATGCCCAGCAGGTATTCGGGATAGGTGCGCGTGATGCCGCAGTAGTAAATGCCGGCAATCGCCAGCGCCTGGAATACGTTGATGAAATTGCTTGCACGGCGCTTCGCTTTCGGGAATCGGATTCGCGACACCATCAGCATGGCGAGCACGAACATCAGCACCGGAAAATAAAGGTGCAACGGCAATACGCTCGCGACATCATTGTGATGGATGAGCACCAGTATCAGCGATGAGACCAGCCCGCCCCCGGTTGCCGTAATCGGTACGCCGGCAAACCAGCCGTCAGTGACTTCTTCAGCCGTCAGGTTAAAGCGAGCCAGGCGCATGGCGCCTGCAAGTGTAAAAATGGCGATAGCGAGTAACAGGACCCAGAACTGCGGCGATTCGTACTCGATGCCACCGATTTGCATGCCCGCATTCAGGACCAGGACTGCAGGTGCAACGCCGAATGAAACGAGATCGGCCATTGAGTCGAATTCGGCGCCGAAACTGGATGTTGCCTTCAGCAGCCGGGCAGACACGCCGTCCATCACATCGAGAAGCCCGCACCAAACGATAATCCAGGCGGCCAGCTCAAGATCACCAAGCTGTGTCGTGACAATCGAGCCTACGCCGAGCAAAAGGCTCAAAGCGGTAAAACTGTTTGGTACGGTGTAACGCAGAATACTCAAGGACTGGTCCCCGCCGTCTCGGTAATGCCGTATTGTAGCTGACGCAGGCGAGCCGCGTGGCAGCGGATTTCTAGTCAGCCAGCTCCGCCGCAACGACCTGGGTCGAGCACTTGCTGTTTGGCGCAACCGCCCGGATGCCGGTATTAAGGCTAGCGACCCGACCCGCGTCGATCTTGCCGCTGATCGACTGCTGGCGCGATACCGGTCGACCGGATGCATCGTAATAGCTGACGACGATCCGGACATTCTCGATCTGCGCTGCCGTGTCATTGCGTATCGACGCGACTATGCTGCCATCCGCGTCAATGCCGCAAGCCGTCGGAATATAGTTGCCGGGGTTCGCCGGCAAATCAAGTTTCAACAAAGCCGAGGTTGCAGCCTTGCCATAGTCCCCGCCCGCCTGCGCAACAACCTTGTAGTGCTCAATGGCCTTCGCCGTATTGCCGCGCTTTGTCGCGATCTTGCCCAACGTATAGTGCGCCGGTGCGGTTGGCAGCAGTTCGAGGCTGCGATTGAGGTCAGCCTCCGCGCCATCCGTCTGCCCCAGTTCATTTTTCGCAAGCCCCCGCTGCAGGTGATAGTAGAAAAAGTCGTCGCGGCGATTGATGGCACGATTGTAATTGGTAATCGCCATATCGTACTTGTCTGCGCTCAGGCGAATATCACCGCGCAAAGCATGAAAATGCGCTTCACCGGGATAGAGATCCAGCGCCTTGTTTGCCAGCGCCAGCGCTTCATCCGTCTTCTTTTCGGACAGCGCCTTGCGGCCTTCGTCATAGGCTTTATAGGCGGGCGCCGTGCTCATGGTCTGGGCCATAACCGCACGGTACTCGTCGACACCGAGCTTGCCGCCAGCGGGCAGTGACCTCGCCGTTGCGCGGTTGGCTTCAACGCGTTCCTGCGACGGCGGATGACTGGCAAACAGTCCGCTCAGCCAGTCCGTGCGCCGGCCTTCGCTCAGTCGCACGAAGGTTTCCTGCAATGCGACCGCGCCCACCGGGTCGTAACCGGCTTTCGACATGTACTCCATTCCGTACCTGTCCGACTCAAGTTCTGCGCTGCGGCCGTACTTCGACAGGCCCATTTGCGCCAGTAGACTTGCGCCACCGGCATACAGGTTGCCGTAATCACTGTCGCTGCTTGCAATCGCAGTCACAACGACACCAACCTGCGCAATCTGGCTGCGCGATATCTGTTGCGCGGTATGTCTTGCCGCGGCGTGTACTGCCTCGTGGCCCAGCACGGCAGCCAGCTCAGCTTCCGAGTTGAGCTCGGTCAGTAGCCCTCGATTGATTGCAATTTTGCCGCCGGGCAGCGCCCAGGCATTCGGCACGGAGTTGTTCAGGACGACAAACTCATAGGGTAGATTCACGCCACTTTGGGCGGCAACCGTGCCGCCAACACGCTGCACATAGCGGGTTAATTCGGGATCGACATCGTATTCGCCGCCCTGCGATTGCTGCATGGGCCCATAGTTTTGCCTGCCCATTTCAAGTTCCGCTGCCGAGCTCACCAGAACGAGTTCGCGCTTGCCAGTCACCGGGTTAACTGAGCACCCGGTCAGGAAAATAAGTGCCAGTGCCAGTAAAAAAGTGGTTGTGCGCATGTCGGTATCCCGTTTTAATCTATGAGCAATTATACAGACGACCAATAAGAACCAATACGGGAGATACAAATGGGCCTTTTCGACTTTGTCAAAGACGTAGGCAGGCAGGTATTCGATACCGATGCTGAGGCGGCCGACAATATTAAGCAGGACCTTGAAATCAAGACCAGCGGACTGAGCAATCTCGAGGTTACGTTCGACGATGGTGTTGTCACACTTTGCGGCGACTGCAAGAATTCAGCTGTTCGCGACAGTGCAATCCTGATCGCCGGCAACACCAAGGGCGTGAAAAAAGTCGTCGCCGATGACCTGAAGGCGCCGCCTCCGCCCCCTGAAAAGCCAGAGCCGGTCACGGAATTCTACGAAATCGTCAGTGGCGATACGCTCGGCGGCATCGCCAAGAAGTTCTACGGGAAGTCCTCGAAATACACACTCATCTTCGAAGCGAACCGCGACATCATCAAAGATCCGAACAAGATTTATCCGGGCCAAAAGATCCGCATTCCCGCCGAATAAGCCTGCAATAAAAAGGAAAATATATGGACCTTCTGGATATGCTGAAAAGCAGTGGCGGCAACGACAGTATTGGCAAATTGGCCGATGCCGTGGGGCTGGGATCGGGTGACGCGTCGAAACTCGTCGCGTCGCTGGGGCCGGCGATACTCGGCAACCTGACGAAACAGGCCGGCAGTGCGAGCGGACTGTCCGGGTTAAAACGCGCCCTGGACAGTGGCAAGCACAAGCAATACATCGACAACCCTGAAACCATGCTCTCAGACGCGACGCGCGAGGACGGCAATAAAATCCTGGGCCATATTCTTGGCAGCAAGGACGCCAGTCGCGCGGTTGCCAATGAGGCGTCATTCGAAACCGGTATCGATCCCGGCCTGATCAAGAAAGCCCTGCCGTTGCTGGCAACGCTGGCGATGGGCGCAATGAGCAAGAAAAACGCCGAACCGCAGGGCGGCGGTTTGGGCGATCTTATCGGGATGGCTCGAAAGTTTTTCTAGCGACGAAAAAAACGGCCCCGGGCGCTTGCCCGGGGCCGTTGTCATTGGCCCTTCACGCCTTTAGGGGAAAAGGCATCAAAGTGCCCAGGAAAAACCCAGGCTGATCAAGGTTCCGGGGTCTTCCTCAAACGTCACAACACCCGCTCGCTCGATCGCAATCGTCTCGCCAAGCAGGTTTTGCACCTTCGCTTTCATCGTGATTCGTTCGGTCGGGTACCAGAAGTACGTCAGGTCCAGCGACTGAAACGGCTGTTCGAAACCATCCGGTGCTCCGTTGCGACCTGCAACATACAGACGCTCATCGAATACGTTGTAAATGAGCGAGGCACTGTGTTTCGCATCGGGCGAATCGAATCCCAACATGAGATTGACAACGTAGTCCGAAGCACCTGACAGATTGCGCACCGGGTTTGTCGGTACATTGGCATTCGGT
>JAUHYO010000174.1 GCA_030426325.1 Gammaproteobacteria bacterium
AGCCCATGCGAGAGGACAGCTATCGGACCATAGGGCTCGCCTGGCGAAAAGGCAGCCGTCGCAGCAAAGAGTTCGAGTTACTGGGCAATTATTTCAAAGACAATCGCTGACGCCGCGCAGTCAGTGAAATCGGGGTCGCTTTGGTCTTCGGCACCTTGGTCGGACGACCCACGAAAAAGCCCTGCACCATGTCGACGCCAAGCTCGGTTAACAGCTCAAGCGTCTCCACATTGCGAACATACTCAGCAATGGTTCGCATGCCCGCCTCTCGCCCAACCTCGGCAATCAAACGGATCATTTTTTGATCGACCGGGTTGTTCGGCAAGTCCTGCACGAACGTACCGTCGATCTTGATGTAGTCGAACTGCAGTTTCTGCAGGTAACTGAAGGAACTGTACCCGGTACCAAAGTCATCCAGGGCGAACTTGCAGCCGAGGTCACGCAAGGTCGCGATCTGGCGATCGACCTGCAACGGCCTGCGCACGGCGAGGCTTTCGGTAATTTCGAAAACAATATCGCTGGCTATCACGCCGTGTTTCTCGAACGTATCCTGCACGTAGCCTGTCAGATCATCGTTCTCGAATGCGTTGGCAGACAGGTTGATCGAGAACCGCAGCCTGTTCTCTGGCGTCGAGTATTTGGCGTACGCTATTGCCGCATGGCGGATCATCCAGAAATCGATCTCGGTCATCAGACCGAAGCGCACCGCCGACGGGAGAAACGCGTCGGGTGAAATGAGCTTGCCATCCTCGCCCATGACTCGAATCAGCAACTCGTGGTGCGTTGTGTCCCCAGTCTCAATTTCATTGATCGGTTGGAAACGAATCTCGAACTTGTCATTGTCCAGCGCATCCCGCAGGCAGTTCATCCAGCTAACATCGGTCGTGGCGGATTTAGAACCGTCTTTTCTCAGGCGGAAGATGCTGAGGCGATTGCGCCCAGCCGATTTCGCTTCGCGACAAGCGATGTCCGCCTGGTTGATCAATTCGTCGTGATGCAGGTTGGTGCCGCTCAGCATCGTGATCCCGATGCTGCAGTGCACGTGAAACAGCTGCTCTTCTTCGATATGGGCCATACGGCGCATATTTTTCAGTATGGTTTCTGCAGCGGCCCGCGCACCGGCAACGTCCACCGAGCGAACCAGGATCGCAAACTCGTCGCCACCGAAACGCGCGATCACATCATCACGCCCGATACTCCGTTGCAGTTCGTCGGCCACCTTGCGGATAAGCCGGTCGCCGGCCGCGTGTCCACAGGCATCGTTGATGTATTTGAATTGATCGAGATCGATAAAGAACAGGGCGCTCGAGCGGTTCTTCCGCATCACCTCTAAAACCTCGGACCGGAGAACCTCGACAAAACGACGGCGATTGTACAGGCCGGTCAGGCTGTCATGATTGGCGAGTTCGCGCAGTTGCGCATCGCGTTCGCTCAAGGCCGACGCGGTCGTTTCCAGCGCTTCGACGATGTCCGAAATCTCGCGGTGCTGGGAAGGCTCGAACTTGACGTCAAGATTGCCCTTCGCGAGCTCCTGGATGGGCAATTGCAGATCGGCGAACGATGCCAGGGCCTTGCGCAAGGCATAGCGGCCATAGATTGCGAACAACAGCAACAGCCCCAGAAGAATGAATACAGCCGTCCTGATGTTCGACAGCAGGCGATCATGAAACATCACAAAATCGAGTTTCATGTTCACAAACCCCAAAAGCTCAACCTTGGTTTCGCTATCGGCGTTTACCGGATCGAAGCCGAACAAGCCGTCATCGGGAATCGACTCGATCCAGACCGGCGCAAGGATGTTGAATTGCCGCGGATCGAGAAATCCGCCCGTCATCAGGTAGGGCTCGTTGGCGCCAACAACAGCAATGGCATCGCGCAACTGGTCTTCCGTCAGCACGTTGACAGGATCGGGGTCATCCTCGGTATCAACCGCATGCAACACGCTGCCATCATTGGCGTAATAAACGACCTGGTCGATTTCGGGATAGCGCGCCACAAAATTATCGAGACTGATCCGGATTTCCTGGTCTTCGGCCAGGTAGAGCGGCGAACCCAGTTCGTTGAGCTGATCCGTCCATTGCAGTGCCCAACGACTGTAGTTGTCCTGAAGAATCCACTGTCCGCCCCAGTAGAGACTCGCAATGGCCAGGAACCCGACCAGCGTCGCACTAAAAACCTGGATGGACAGAATTTCGTGAACGAGCGCCCGCTTGCCGCTGCTCGAGTCGGCGTACAAGCCGGAAAACCGCCTGGCAACATTCGCCAGCAAGGTGCCAATACGCGTCTTCATTGGGTTACCACCCGGATCGCCGACAATGGCGTAATCGGCGGGACCGCCTGCAACCCATCCACCTGGATTTTCCGGAGCACATTGGCAATGGTTGCCGCAATGTCTTCGGGTTCTGTCTCAATACTGACTGCCGCCCCAAGCGACAGCATGGACTCGTTGGGCACGAGGACGGCGATCTGGCTGCGCTTTGCGATGCTAAGAATCTCGCGCAATGATCGCGCACTCAATATCCGGTTGTCCGGGATTAGCCAGTAGCCGTCAATGTCCTGTGCCATGCGTCTGAAGATATAAAGCACTTCCTGGTCGGAGCTGGCAATTCGAAGATGCAGCTCGATGTTGTGCTTCGCAGCCGCCACTTCGGCCTCCAGAACCAGGTCCTCAAGGCCCTCGCCGATAATGACGCCGACGCGTTTGATGTCGGGATCAAGCTCCGTCCAGGCGGCGAGTTGTGCATCGAAAGGTGCCAACGGCGATACGCCTCGACTGTTGTCCGTCAGCAATCCGTGGTCGTGATAATTAAAGACCTGGCTGAATACGACGGGCGCCTCGGCCATCGCGACAGAAGATTGTGCGGCGCGAAGTCCAATCGCGACGACCGCGGCGGGGTCGGAATCATTAATATTTCTGAGTACCGCGACCGGCGGTTGTGCGGTGTCGCTGAGATCAAATATTTTGGAATCGCTGAGCTGCTCGGTGAGCGCCTGGGCAACATCAAGAAACGCCGGCTGCCTTGAGCTGATAACAATTGCCACCGGTGGCAACTTCGGCGGCGGCACTATGACCGGCTCCGGTACGACTTCAACCGGTGCCGGCATCTCGACGACCACCGGGTCGATGACCTCCGGTTCGACGACGACAACCTCCTCGGGTGGAGGAAGCGCCTCAGGTTGCGGCAGGAGGATGGAGCAGCCGCCAAGGGCCAAAACCGTAGCCAACGCCGCGAGGCGGCGCAGCATCCGCCTTGTCCTGCCCATCCCTAGCATGCAAAAAAATCCCATATATGGCTACACCACCCCGGGTCACTGAATTGTTGCCCGTAATCAGCTGTTGTAGCCGAATACGGCGTTTTTTACTGTGCGACAGGTCCCCAAAACAGCAGCTTTGAATGCCCACGACCCGCTCCTGACATGCGCCGAACGGACAACGGATCCGGCTGTCATAATGATCAACAATCGAAACGACTAAGGACTCATGTGAAATCGATGCAAATCGCAATTGCCGCGAGCGGCACTTTATTGTTGCTTCTGGCGGCGGGCTCACAGGCCGAAGACTGGGCAATGCAAACCTTCGACGTCAAGGGCGTGAAAAAGGCTTCGCTGACGTTTGAATACCCAGTTTCCTGGGGCAAGAAGCCCAGGTACAAGACCTTCGACAATGTTACTGATATTTCCTTCGGCCCCTACGGCCCGAAGTCGAAGCCGTTTTTTCTGGTTCACCTGCAGTCGGTACCAACTGTCGAAGTCATTACCGCCGAGCAGCTTCAAAAGATTGCCGAATCGGATGTCCGCCTGCTGGCCGAAGAGGCCTTTGAATCCGAAATTCCAATCAATGAACTGCAGGGCCCGAACAATCGGATCCTTTATTATTCGATCACTGACAAGGAAAAAAAGTGGGGTGAATTCGACTACCTGACAAAAGCGGTGGTTGCTTCCGGCGCATTGCTAACCAATGTGTATTTCTTTTCCAGCGATGGCGCACCCGATTTTGGTGCCGATGCGATGCGTATGATGGAAAGCATCACGTTCACGCCACCACCGGCCGAAAAGAAGGACGACTGACGCTCCCTGCAATTCTGACGATATTCGAATCGCCTCCATGTTGAAAAAGTACTCGCTTTGATTCAATCTGGGCCGCAAACCAGACGCGACGTATCAATGAAAAATTGCAACTCATGCGGAAAATGTTGTGAAACGGCGGGCAACGGTGGCCTGTCGGCAACGCCTGAGGAAATCGACTACTGGGAAACCTACCGTCCGGACATCGCAAAATATGTCGATGGCCCGCGGATTTGGGTGAATCCAGAGACCGGTGAGTATTTTGCGCGCTGCCCGTTTCTTCACAAATCGCCTGACGGCAAGAAAACCTTCTGCGAGATTTACGAAGATCGTCCGGAAGACTGCAGGCACTACCCGGTCGATGTCGAGCAGATGATCGAAGACGAATGCGAAATGCTGGAACCGGGCGACCTCAAAAACCTGCGCCGCGCGCAACGCAAGCTTGATGAGATCATGATTGACAGCCGCCCGCCGGCCGGCTCGCGCGACTAAGGCACCAGTAGCATGAAAAAAATCGCAGCGGCTCTCGTCGCACTCGTCGCCATCGAACACTTGTACATACTGGTTCTGGAGATGTTCCTGTGGACCAAGCCGGCCGGGCTGAAAGCCTTCGGTCTCACGCCGGAACTGGCGCAACAAACGGCCGCACTTGCAGCCAATCAAGGACTCTACAACGGCTTCCTGGCGGCCGGCCTGATCTGGAGCCTTGTTCGCAAGGAAGACGGCTTTCCTGTTCGCGTGTTTTTCTTGATCTGTGTCATCGTTGCCGGCGTTTTCGGCGCCGTAACCGCAAAACCATCGATCTTGTTTGTACAGGCGATGCCCGCGGCTGTTGCATTGGTGGTGTCGCTGATTGCAAAACGTTCATCAGTTGAACGAATAGGGAACTGAAAATGGTCAAATCGCTTTGGGTTGTTTTGCTACTGAGTATTGGTGTGCACGTTATGGCTGAAGAACAAATACGAACCATTACCGTAAACGGTACCGGCTTTGCCGAAGTGGCGCCGGATCGAGCAAACCTGCAAATGTCGATCGTCGCTCGCGAAAAAACCCTGGCCGCAGCCCAGAAAGCAGCGGCCGATGTCACGAACAAGGTTCTGAAAATGCTCGACGGCATGGGCATCGCACGTAGCAAGATCGATACAACCGGTGCCTCGGTGCGCCCCGACTATCGATGGAATCGCGAAACCGAAGAGCAGGAACTGCGAGGCTATATTTCGGAGCGCCAGATCTCCGTCGAGATTGAGGACCTGGAGAAATTGGGTGCCGTCGTTGAAGGCGCGGTTGGTACTGGCGTCAACCAGGTCTCACCGCCTCAGCTCGACAGCAGCCAACGAAAAGCGACTTATCGAAAAGCCCTGCGAGCAGCGGCAGAAGATGCCCGGGACAATGCCTACCAGCTTGCCGATGCGCTGGGCGCCCGCCTCGGTAGCGTTGTTAGTATTCATTCCGGCTCCAATCAGCCGCGCCCACCCGTGCCGTACGCCGCCAACGTGCGGGCGATGGCCGCCGACTCGGGTGCCGCGGAAACCTACAATGCCGCTGACTTAAGCTTTAATGCCACCGTCACCGTCGTTTTCGAACTGAGCGACGGCTCGAACTAAAGTACGGCTCGCGACAGCCGATACCCACTCCACAGACACTTGACATAAGCGTAGCCGGGCCCCGGTCCGGCAGGAGTGAGAGCAATGTATATTTCAGCGATCCCGGCCGCTGTGCAAACCGGCACGCCGCTCCCGGTATCGGAGACGGCTGAGATCAGCCGCTCGAAGGGTCATTTGGAGGTTGATTCGCGAAGCAACGACCATTGTTGCCGGCGAGGTCATCGACGAGGACACTCCGAAAACCGGGCCCTGGGTGCATTTCACCAGGAACTGAAAGCGCGTCTGAAATTCGAATTCAAAGCGCAGTTTTCGATGCAACAGCAGGGCTATGCCGCTGCTAAAGACGACGTTTCTTCCGACGACGTCGCTTCCGATGCCCTGCAGACCGCGAAAAAGCTGACCGCCGAGTCCCCGACTACCGCCGCAAAATCCCTGATAAGCCTGAAAGCCAAAGTGCATGAGACGGCCAGTTATGTACGACAAACCGTTGGTGGTGATGATTTGCAGGACGTCGATGACGCGGTGGCGAAGGTCGATGCCGGAATCTCGAAACTGGAAAAGGAAGTCGCCAATAGCCGCGAGTCACAGGCGTCGGTACTTGAAGTCGATACACGCACAAAACAACGTTCAACCATTCGCATCCGCACGCAGGAAGGCGATGTCGTAAAACTCTCATTGCGACGAATGGACAGCATGTCCGCGACGGACACCGCACAGACTGACGGAGAGCATGCGTCGACAACCACCGAGGTATCCGTCTCGTCGCGATCGCGAATGATGTTGAAAGTGGATGGCGATCTGAACGATGCGGAACTTGCCGCCATTCAGAACGTATTCGCCCAGGCCGAGCAAATTGCGAATGACTTTTTCGGTGGTGACCTTCAGGCCGCGTTTGCGAGCGCCCAAGGCTTCGAGTTTGACGCCGAGCAACTTGCTCGTGTGAACATGCGATTCAGGATGCAACAACACACTGCGGTTTCGTACCGGGAAACAAACAGTGCCCCTGTGATCGAAGCCAAATCTGAGCCAGTTGCGATCGAGCGCGGTTCCGAGAAACCGGTGGTGCAAGCCGCACCCGTCGTGAACCCGGCGCCAGAGACAGCCGACGTAGTCGAAGCCGATGATACCTCAGCAGATCCGGTAGCCGCTGAAGTCGCAGACGACGCTGCGCCGGTGACAAACAACGGATTCAGCAGCTTCATCGAATCGGTCAGCAACTTCCTGCGCGCAGTCGGCGAGGGTTTTGCAGACCAGTCGGGCAAGCAATCGATCCGCCTGCACTACTCAGAGTCCTTCAAGCTCGAATTCCTGAAAGCGGTATTCCATACCGTGGCGCCGGAAGAATCTGAAGATGCTGCGGCAACAGCCGAATCAACCATCGACAGAATGCTGGAGATCGCGGGCGAATAACGCCCGCTGATCCCGGCGACA
>JAUHYO010000175.1 GCA_030426325.1 Gammaproteobacteria bacterium
GTCGACTGGATTCCCGCGGCCGCCGGCGCCGCCGGTATTCCTTATATGAAGGTCGTGCCGACCACCGACGTCAATGTGACTTTCGGTATGTCAATCGCGGTGTTCTTCCTGATCATTTTCTACACTGTGAAGAACAAGGGCATCTCAGGCTTTGTCGCCGAGCTGACCCTGCACCCGATTGCACCGTCTTTCAAAGGTCCGGCCATCATCGCCGCACCGCTTATCATCGCATTCAACTTCATTCTGGAAACGGTGGCACTGCTCGCTAAGCCTTTGTCGCTGTCGTTGCGACTGTTCGGCAACATGTTCGCAGGCGAGCTGATCTTTATTTTGATCGCCATCCTGGGTATCTGGCAGTTGCCGCTGCACTTCGGCTGGGCCGTATTCCACGTCCTGATTGTGACGCTCCAGGCCTTTATTTTCATGATGCTGACCATAGTCTATTTGAGCCTGGCATCAGAGAAGCATTAATTACTTTTGATCTTAAATTCAACAAGTTGGACTTAGTCCTCCGCAGGAGAAAATGATGGAAACTGTTATTGGCTTTACGGCGATTGCTGTCGCACTTTTGATCGGCCTCGGCGCACTCGGCGTGGGCATCGGCATGGGTCTTCTCGGCGGC
Source organism: Gammaproteobacteria bacterium (assembly GCA_030426325.1). Classification (GTDB taxonomy): domain Bacteria; phylum Pseudomonadota; class Gammaproteobacteria; order Steroidobacterales; family Woeseiaceae; genus UBA1847. The sequence goes on from JAUHYO010000175.1 coordinate 623, forward strand.
CGCTTCCTCGAGGGCGCTGCTCGTCAGCCGGAGCTTGCTCCGATGCTGCAGACGAAAATGTTCCTCGTCGTTGCACTGCTCGACGCCGTCGCCATGATCGGTGTGGGTATCGCGTTGTTCTTCGCGTTTGCCAATCCGTTCATCGGTCAGCTGCAAGCAGCAACCGGTAGCTAAGAAACAGGCACAAGAAACGATCGCGCCGTCTCAAGGCGGCGTAGTTTTCTAGTACTCAGGAGTATCCAGTGGATATCAACATGACTCTCATCGGCCAGACGATCGCTATGATCGTGTTTGTCTGGTTCTGCATGAAATTCATCTGGCCGCCGATTCTTAACGCCATCGAAGAGCGCCAAAAGCAGATCGAAGAAGGTCTCGCTGCCGCCGACAAGGGGCAGGAGTCTCTGGTCAAGGCCGCCGCCGAAGCCGACGAAATCGTCGCCGAAGCGCGCAAGCAAGCCACCAGCATCCTCGACCAGGCGCACTCGCGCGCGAACGAGATTGTTGCCGACGGCAAGGCCGATGGCGTCAAGGAACGTGAGCGTCAGCTGGCAGCCGCCAAGGCCGAGATCGAGCAGGAAGCGAACCGGGCGCGCGAAGAACTGCGTGGCCAGGTATCGGCCATTGCGATTGCAAGCGCCGAGAAGATCCTGAACCGCGAAATCGACGGCAAGGCGCACGACGACATTCTGGGCAAGCTCGCGCAGGAGCTCTAGGACCTGATGGCCGATAACAACACAATAGCCAGACCGTACGCGACGGCAATTTTCGAACTCGCGAAAGATGCGAATTCGCTCGGACCGTGGTCCGAGTCGCTGGCCGTCGCCGGGCAGCTGTTGGCTGATCGTGAGCTGGTCGAGTATCTCGGCAACCCGCAGTTTAACGACGAGCAGCGCCTGGAATTTTTAACCGGTCTCTTCGACAAGGCGGGTGCGACGATGCTCGCTGGCAATGACGACAAAGGCAGGAACTTCCTGAAGCTGTTGATTGAGTACGGACGTATACGCGTACTGCCGGAAGTATCGAAACATTTTGAGTTGTTGAAAGCAGAGGTCGAAAACACCGTGGACGCCACCGTGACGTCGGCCAGTGCACTCAACGACAAACAAGTCGCCGAGATCGCAGCAGCGCTCAAGAAGCGGCTCGGACGCGACGTGAAGATCGAAACACAGATAGACGAAAACCTCATCGGCGGTGCAGTTATTCGTGCCGGCGACGTGGTCATTGATGGATCACTGCGTGCAAGGCTCGAAGGTCTTGCAAACGCACTGATCAAATAAAGAGGATTAGGAAATGGCACTTAAAGCTTCTGAAATCAGCACGCTGATTAAAGAGCGCATCGAGAATTTCGAAGCATCCGCGGAAGCGCGTGACGTTGGTACCGTAATCGCGGTTACCGACGGCATCGTACGCATTCATGGTCTCGCTGACGCACGTTACGGTGAAATGCTCGAGTTCCCGCAGAACACCTTCGGCATGGCGCTGAACCTCGAGCAGGACTCGGTCGGTGCGGTTGTCCTCGGTGACTACAAACACATTTCGGAAGGCGACACGGTTAAAACCACCGGCCGCATTCTTGAAGTGCCAATCGGTGAAGCCATGCTCGGCCGCGTCGTCGACGCGCTGGGTAACCCGATCGACGGCAAGGGTCCGATCAACGCTGAAGGCCGGGCGCCGATCGAAAAAGTCGCACCGGGCGTTATTCAACGACAGTCTGTTGATCAGCCAGTGCAGACCGGCCTCAAGTCCATCGATGCGATGGTGCCCATCGGTCGTGGCCAGCGCGAGCTGATCATTGGCGATCGCCAGACCGGTAAAACGGCCGTCGCGATTGACGCCATCATCAACCAGCGTGGCACCGGCATTAAATGTATTTACGTCGCGATCGGACAGAAAGCCTCGTCGATTGCCGGCGTTGTTCGCAAGCTCGAAGAAGAAGGCGCGCTGGCGCACACCATTATTGTTGCTGCCGCTGCTGCTGACAGCCCGGCCATGCAGTACATCGCACCGTACTCCGGTACCTCGATGGGCGAATACTTCCTCGACAAGGGCGAAGATGCGCTGATCGTGTTCGACGACCTGACCAAGCAAGCCTGGGCATACCGCCAGGTGTCTTTGCTGCTGCGTCGTCCGCCGGGCCGCGAAGCCTACCCGGGTGACGTTTTCTACCTGCACTCGCGTCTGCTTGAGCGTGCGGCTCGCGTCAACGCGGCGCATGTTGAAGAAGTCAGTGGCGGCAAGGTCAAGGGTAAGACCGGCTCGCTGACCGCACTGCCGATTATTGAAACGCAAGGCGGTGACGTATCCGCGTTCGTACCGACGAACGTGATCTCGATCACCGACGGCCAGATCTTCCTTGAGTCCGATCTGTTCAACGCCGGTATTCGTCCGGCCATCAACGCGGGCCTATCGGTTTCGCGTGTCGGTGGTGCTGCGCAGACGAAGATCATTAAGAAACTCGGCGGCGGTGTTCGACTCGCACTTGCTCAGTATCGTGAGCTTGCGGCCTTCGCACAGTTTGCATCGGACCTCGATGCCGCGACGCGCGCGCAGCTGCAACGCGGTGAGCGGGCAACAGAACTGATGAAGCAGAAGCAGTACTCGCCGCTCTCCGTTGCAGAAATGGCCTTGTCGCTGTTTGCAGTTAACGAAGGCTTTATCGACCCGGTTCCGGCGAAGAAAGTGGTTGACTATGAAGAGGCGCTGCACGACTTCGCGAAAGCGAACTACGCGGACGTTCTTGATGGCATCAACAAGTCCGGTGATTACAATGACGAGATCGCGGCAAGTCTGAAGAAGATCTGCGAGGATTTCGCCGAGAAGGGTGCGTACTGACCATGGTACTGCCGATCGACTTTTCCGACTATGTTCGCTGCATGATTTGCGGCATCAACCGTATGTTGAAGGACTAGACGCATGGCCGGCGAGAAGGAAATACGCTCGAAGATAGCTTCTGTAAAAAACATGCAGAAGATCACGGCCGCTATGGAAAAAGTGGCCGCGAGCAAGATTCGCAAAGCGCAAAAGCAAATGGAGGCGTCGCGTCCCTATGCCGAGCGCATCCGCCGCGTGGTTGGACACCTGGCGCACGCCAATCCGGATTACAAGCATCAGTTCCTGACCGAGAGCGAGACCAGTCGTGTCGGATACATCGTCATTTCAACCGACCGCGGACTGTGCGGTGGCCTGAACGCCAACCTGTTCAAGCAGCTGATCGGCGAAATTGCGGAATGGCAGGATAAGAAGGTCGACGTGGACCTGTCACTGGTCGGCGCGAAGGCTGTCGCGTTCTTCCGCCGCATGGGCGGTAATGTCGTCGGCAAGGCCACGCACATGCGTGACAAACCCAGCGTCAATGAGCTGATCGGCTCCATCAAGGTCATGCTCGACTCGTATCGCGACGGCAAGATCGATCGCCTGTACCTGGTGCACAATCGCTTCGTAAACTCGATGACGCAGACGCCGGAAGTCACGCAAATCCTCCCGGCGAGCGGTGTCGGCACGGACAGCGAGGACCTGCAGGACCACTGGGACTACATTTATGAGCCCGATGCCGGTGAGCTGCTCGATGACGTTTTGATGCGTTACATCGAGTCACAGGTTTATCGCGGTGCAGTTGAAAACTTTGCCTGCGAAATGGCGGCGAAGATGATGGCGATGAAATCGGCCACGGATAACGCCGGCGATATCATCGAGGGCTTGCAGCTGCAGTACAACAAGGCTCGACAGGCGGCCATCACGCAGGAAATTTCAGAAATTGTCGGTGGCGCAGCCGCCGTTAGCGGTTAAACAGATTTTAGATCACTAAAGTCGGCGGGTTCGCCGACACGGGTAAGGAAAAAGTATGAGCACCGGAACTACTGTGCAGGTCATTGGCGCTGTTGTGGACGTTGAGTTCCCCGCAGGCCAGATCCCCAAGATTTACGATGCATTGGTCATCGACGATGCGAACATTACGCTTGAGGTTCAGCAACAGCTGGGCGACGGCGTTGTTCGTACGATTGCGATGGGCTCGTCGGAAGGCCTGAAACGTGGCATGTCGGTGACCGACACCGGCAACCCGATCTCGGTTCCGGTCGGCGCGAAGACGCTGGGTCGCATCATGGACGTACTCGGTACGCCCATCGACAACGCGGGCCCCATCGGCGAAGACAAGCGTATGCCGATTCACCGTCCGCCACCGTCGTACGAAGACCAGTCAGCCACCACCGAGCTGCTTGAAACGGGCATCAAGGTCGTCGACCTGATCATGCCGATTTCCAAGGGCGGTAAAGTCGGCCTGTTCGGCGGCGCCGGCGTCGGCAAGACGGTAACGCTGATGGAACTCATCAACAACATCGCCAAAGAGCACGGTGGTTACTCCGTATTCGCCGGTGTGGGTGAGCGTACTCGTGAAGGTAACGACTTCTTCCACGAGATGACCGAATCGGGCGTTATCGACAAGGTATCGCTTGTTTACGGCCAGATGAACGAGCCTCCGGGCAACCGACTGCGCGTTGCCCTGACCGGTTTGACGATGGCAGAGGCCTTCCGCGACGAAGGCCGTGACGTACTGATGTTCATCGACAACATCTACCGTTACACACTCGCCGGAACCGAAGTATCCGCACTGCTCGGCCGTATGCCGTCAGCGGTGGGCTACCAGCCGACACTGGCTGAGGAAATGGGTATTCTGCAGGAGCGCATCGCCTCAACGAAGACCGGTTCGATCACTTCGTTCCAGGCCGTTTACGTTCCTGCCGACGACCTGACCGACCCGTCACCGGCAACGACCTTTGCTCACCTTGATGCAACGCTCGTACTCTCGCGTAACATCGCCGAGCTGGGTATTTACCCGGCCGTAGATCCGCTCGACTCAACGTCGCGAATTCTTGATCCACTCGTCATCGGCCAGGAGCATTACGACTGTGCCCGAAACGTGCAGGGCGTTTTGCAGCGTTACAAAGAGTTGCAGGACATCATCGCGATTCTGGGTATGGACGAGCTTTCCGAAGAAGACAAGCAGACCGTAAACCGTGCCCGCAAGATCCAGCGCTTCCTGTCACAGCCATTCTTTGTTGCCGAGGTCTTCACGAACTCACCAGGCAAATACGTTTCACTGGCTGAAACGATTCGCGGCTTCAACGGCATTGTGAACGGCGATTACGATCACATCCCGGAGCAGGCGTTCTACATGGTCGGAACGATCGACGAAGCGGTAGAAAACGCGAAGAAGTTCCAATAATACTGAGCAGGAGCGGTCGATAAGGCCCGCGAATAAAATGGCAACGATTCAAGTCGACATAGTATCCGCAGAAGGCGAAATTCATTCGGGCACAGCCTCGATGGTATTCGCGCCCGCCACAATGGGCGAGGTCGGTATCGCTCCGCGCCACGCGCCGATGCTGACGCCGCTCGCACCCGGCGAAGTTCGCGTTCAGGATGAGTCCGGCAATGAAGAAAGCTACTACATTACCGGTGGCATGCTGGAAGTTCAGCCGCACCTCGTAACGGTACTGGCCGACACGGCCCTGCGCGGCGATCAGCTCGACGAAGCCGCTGCGCTGGCGTCACAACAGGCGGCGGAAGAGGCGCTGAAAGGCGCCTCCAGCCAAACCGATGTGGCCAGGGCGTCGCAGGAGCTCGCCGAAGCCCGCGCTCGATACCGCGCGGCGCAAAAGCTCAAGGGCAAGCGCTAGTTTTCGGATACAATGGTCACATGACCAGCGCGACATCCACCCTGGCAGCAAGCAGTTCGATTGAACGTCTGATTGCACGCCTCGATTCCGACACCGCGGCGGCCCAATGCAAAGAGCGTTGCGAAGCCGTAAAGCAAACCCTGATTGAAGAAATCGGCGGGCGCGCACTGGAGCTGCCTGCCGAGTTGACGCGTCCCTGTGCGGATGCCTATGCACGCCGCTTACTGCACAAGACGGATCGCTACATCGTCGTTGTCATGGTTTGGGGGGCTCACCAGGGAACACCGATCCACGACCACGATGGCAACTGGTGCGTCGAGTGTGTTTACGACGGAACGATTCGCGTTCGTTCTTTCGACCTGATCGGCACACCGGAAGACGAAATTGTAGAGTTTCGAAAGGCCAAAGAAGTCTCCGCCCACAAAGGCATGGCGGGCTCTCTGATTCCTCCCTTTGATTACCACATCATCGAAAACCCGGTCGACGAGCCAGCAGTGACAATCCATGTCTACGGCGGCGAGATGCGCGGCTGTTTCGCTTACAGCGAGCTCGGAGACGGCCGCTACAAGCGCGTCCGCAAGGTGTTGGGTTACACGGCTGAATAAGCGGTGTTTTACTACCGATAGGTCAATGAGATCGCTGCGTGGTCGTCGGCCAGGCCGATAACCGCATCAGCGATTGACGGCAACAGCGCGATGTTCTGTCGCGTGATGCGCTCATAGTGCTGGATGAATGTCGCGACTTGCTCGTCACTCATTACGGCGTTCGCATGGCTCC
>JAUHYO010000176.1 GCA_030426325.1 Gammaproteobacteria bacterium
CTTTCGCATCGACCCAGGTTGCCGTCAACGAAGTCTCGAGCCAGTCGGTGACCTGGTAGCGAGCATCCAGTTCAATGCCGTCGGACGTTGCCGTCGCAATATTCTCGTAGGCGCCGATTGCGAACGAAAAATCAATCAGGTTGTCGGTATCCTGGTCGAACCAGGTCAGGCCGATTTCTCCTCGTTCATCTGCGGTACGTACCGTGACACCGACATCAAAAGCGCTGGACGTTTCCGGTTTCAGGTCCGCGTTGGGTTCGGTCGCGCCGCAACAAAAAAATGTTGTCTGAAACAGCGTCGGTGCTTTGAACCCTTCGCTCCAACTCGAACGCAAGGTAATCTGTCCGTGTGGATTGAATGCGGCGGCAAACCGCCCGGTCGTTTCGTTGCCGTACTGGTCATGATCGTCATTGCGCAGACCGGCGGTCAATGTCAGCGAATCTGTTGTTCGCCATTCATAGAGCGCAAACAGGCCATCAATCGACGAGTCGGCGTCGCCGGCCTCACTGGTTTCATGGTCGATGCCGAATGCGACCCGATGATTGTCGCTGGCCGTCAGCGTGCCCTGGTAGCGATACGTCAATCGATCGCCTTCGCTCTCGAATCCGGGCTGCCCGTTCGCATAGCTTTGACGATCGATGTCTGAATAGCCGACCAGGAACAGGTTTTCGAGCTTGCCATCGAAGAGCGGTAGCTCAAGCGTGAGGCCCGCTGCTGTTTCTCCGGTTTCGCTTCGTTCATCACCGTCGGCAACATTGCCCGGTGCGCCAAAAAAGAAGCTGTCGATATCCGTATCGGCATCGGTTCTGAGTACCGTCGCCTGCAAGCGCGCGTTGCCGATCGCGAGTCCACCTGCGGCGCTTACTGTCAGGGAATCGTAAGCGTCAGCTTCGGTGTTGCCATACACTTCATCGGCCTTCGAAATGCCGTCCGTTGAATTGTGTACTGCGGCGACGCGGAAATTGAATCGCTCGCTGGAACCGCTGGCGGATGCGCCGGTACGCAAGCTGCCGTATGAGCCGCCCTGAACAAAGACATCGCCGCCAAAGCCGTCGCCAGGTCGCTTCGTGACAATATTGATCACTCCACCCATCGCGTCGGACCCCCACAGCGTTGACTGCGGGCCACGCAGAATCTCGATGCGGTCGATGCTCGCGGGGTCGAGGCGCGCGAAGTCGAAGCCTCCAGCCGGCGCGCCCGGATCGTTGACAGCGACGCCATCGACGATCACGAGGGTCTGGGCGCTCGCAGCACCGCGAATTCTGACAGCGGAAGCGCCTCCCTGGCTTCCGTTCTGGTTGATCGTGACACCGGGTGCACGTGCAATGGCATCGACAATATAGTCAACGCCGAGCGCCTGGATGTCGTCCGCGGAAATGATCGTAACGCTGGTGCCGACTTCCGCACGTGGCTGCTCGAGACGTACGCCGTAGACAATGACAGAATCCTCGTCTTGCTGGTCCGGCGCCTGGGCGTAGGCGAGGCCATTGAGGAGGAGGATGGTAAAGGTGACTGTCAGGAATGACTTTTTCATTGGATTTTCCCTGATGCCCGGGCGTCGACGCCGGACATTTGAAACGACTGGTTACGGCTTCACTGAATCATGCAGTGCGACGAGCCGACTACATGTCGTTTCACGGGAAGTGAGATTCCGGCCCTGCAGGTTAACCCGACCTTGGACGAACGACGCGATGGCAGGTTTCCTGGCTTGTTGATCGTCAATGTTGGCCGCCTTCCCGGGATTGTTCATCCTAGTGGCTAGCTGGCCAGCATTTCCCAACTTACAGTTGCGGGTACAGCCCCGGAATTTCTCCGGATTCCCTCTTAGCTCCAGACATCGGAGCACCATCTGGTGCAGAAATTAGTGCAGCCTTCCGGCCATGTCAAACAGATGCGCTGGATCCTAGGAGTAGCGAATCGACAGCACGCCGAGCGTTTGCTCACGCTCACCTGTCTTGACAACCACATCATCCCCGACCCGCTTGCCTCTTAGCGCTATTGCCAGCGGTGAGTCCATGCTGATGGCCTGGCGTTTCGGGTCTGTTTCGTCCGGCCCAACAATTCGGTAGGTGAGGGTCTCTCCGTGTTCATTGCGCAATTCGACGGTGGCGCCAAAGAAGACGGCATCGCCATTCGGGGATTCGCGAACGACCGTTAGCTTTGGCAGCCGCTTCTGGAGATAGTGAATTCGGTGGTCGAGTCCGCCGAGCTCTTTCTTGCGGTAAATGTATTCGGCATTCTCCGATCGATCACCCTCGGCGGCCGCGGCCGCAAGTGCCTTGACAACGTCTCGCCTGCGTCGCCAGAGCTCATCGAGCTCGGTCTTCAGCGCATCGAACCCGGCCGGTGTAATGTACGGCGACGAGCTGGGCGGTGGAGGGCGCCAGCGTCCCATCGTTAGTTACTGGCCCGACAACCACGAATGGGCATCAGGCAAATCCATTCAGGAGTTTTTTCAAGTCAGCGATCATCTGGCGCAGCGTCCCGCTCATCAGGACGAATTCTGCATCCAGGCGTGCGAGCGGGTCCAGTTCGTCGCCATGATCTTCATCCATACCAACGAAACGAAGCTTGCTCAGTGTGCCGTCCTGGTCAATAACGCAGCTCAGGATATTGTCGTACTCGATTGCAAGATGCGTGAGGCGCATGCCATCCGTAACGTGATTTCGAATACTCTTCTCGCTTAGGTCGAACTGGGTCCAGCGAACCTTCGATCCTGCATCCGCAGCGTCCTGCATCCTGCACTCCCGACCAACGGCAAACTGCCCGGGCGCGTCACCAAGAAAAATCTTCGTCAGCAGTTCGCCCACCGGCTGATTGAACTGCAGGGGCCGGACATTGCTGACTGGCAATGCAGCACCCAGGCGTCGCAGAAAACGCTCGGCAACCGATGCCTGCAGTGCATCGATACCGATCAGGTCTTCTTTGAGGTCGAAAAAGCCCCAGGTTCGATCGGACCGGAGCATTGCCTTGGGCATCAGCTCGTCACGGGCTTCCGCCTTCATCCGTCGTTTCTCGCGCGCGCTTGGCGCCTCTTTCATGCGCGCTGTGTAATCGTCGATCCGAACTTCAAGTTCTTCCTTGATAACAGCGGGAGGAAGCACTCGCGACTGGCTGCGCATTCGAACCAGGTCCGCGCCATTGACGCGGCGTGCCAAGGCATCGCCGGCGTCCGGGAAAACGGGTACCCAGCCGGAACTCCGCTCCGTCAATGGCCCACAGGGTTTGAATTCCGCGGCTCGCAAAGCCTGAGTGACTTCCTCTTCGGATTTGGGCCAGCCGTCGCCGATGCGGTAAAAGCGTACGTTTCGAAACATGGTCTTCTTTTGGTTGCCAGTAGGGCGGCGCAGTATCACTATTTCAATACAGGATGTCGACCGGGGTGACCTGAACGGGAACAGTCGCCTGCCCATTCGGTATCATCAGCAGTTCATTAACAATCCCACAGTTCTGGACTTTTTGTAGAAAGCAATATAGAGGCTGAATGGGAGCGGCAGAGGCGTCTGCCAGGGAAGAAAACAGAGTGGAAAAGCGCGTGCGAATGGTCGGGGTAGCGGGTGCTTTGCCCGCGACTGTCCGAACCAGTTCCGATGTTGAAGCGATGGTGTCGCAATCAGGCGGTCGATTCAGACCGCGGCCGGGAATCATTGAAGCCCTGTCCGGCGTTCGCGAGCGGCGCGTCGCTGGGAACGAGGAGCAATGCTCGGATCTGGCAGTCAGCGCCTGCCGACAAGTCTTGCGGCGGTCCGGAGTTCCTTTGGAATCGATAGACCTGTTGATATTTGCTTCAGCGGGGCAGGATCTGATCGAGCCTGCAACCGCGCACATCGTACAGTCGAAACTCGGCACACGATGCCCGGTTTTCGACGTTAAAAATGCCTGTAATAGTTTTCTAAACGGCGTGCAGCTCGCGGAGTCGCTTATTTCAAGTGGCTCGAACACGAATGTACTTGTTGCGGTCGGAGAAATTAGTTCGCGAGGAATTGCCTGGCATGCCAACAGCCTTGGAGACTTCAAGAGGAACATGCCGGGTTACACCATGGGCGACGCTGGAGCCGCCGCGTTATTTTCGACGGCAACTGATGGCAGCGGCATTTTTTACCGTAAATTTGCGTCTTTGAGTGAACACTGGGAACTAACGACGGTGTTGTCGGGCGGGTCGATGCATCCGCGTGGAGCCGAGCATTCCTATATTCGTGCCAATAGCCCAAGACTCAAACTCGCGTTTCGTGAAATTGGCCTGCCGTTCCTCTGCACGGCATTAAATGAGGCCGGTGTTCAATTCGAGGATTTCAAGCGCATATTCGTTCACCAGGTTTCATTGCCCTATCTGAAGGACATGCTCGCCGAGAGCGGAATTCCGGCCAGCAAGGTTGAGGTCACTGTATCCGAACTGGGCAACCTGGCTGCAGCCACAATTCCGGTGGCGATCGCGCAGGCACTGGAGCGTGGCACGATCGGCCAGGGGGACCGCGTGATGTGCCTGGGTCTGGCCAGCGGCATTAGCATTGGCGTGTTGATGATGGATATTTAGGTGCAACCGGTGTTTCCAACAGCAACGGCCAGCGACCTTTATGTCGTCGTGCCATTTTTTAACGAAGAGCGATTGTTGCCGCAAACGCTCGATGCCCTCAGTAAACAGCAAGATCGAAACTTTTCAATCGTGCTGGTCGATAACGGCAGCACCGACACCAGCGCCGAAATTGCGGCCGAGTTTTCACATCGGATGCACCCATTGACGGTCGAGGTCATCCAGGAGCCCGTCAAGGGCACTGGCGCGGCCGCCGATACGGGATTTCGCTATGCGATTGCCAGGGGTGCGCGATGGATTGCGCGAACGGATGCGGACTGCTTGCCGCGTTCGAACTGGACCAGGGTGCTGCGGCAGGCGCTCGAAGCGGATGGGCTCGATTTTGTCGCGGGAAAAATCAAGCCGCGCCATGACGAAACGTCGTTGACACCGGCGCGACGAGCGTTGATCAACCTGGCGATCTGGCTGGCGGAAAATTACGGCAAGATCCATCGACGCGGACCACAATTTCGATACCCGTATTTCATGGTCGCCGGGAACAATCTGGCAATCAGCGCTGAACTCTATTTGCAGAGCGGTGGATTTCCGCGCTCAGCATTGGAAGAGGTTAACGAAGATCGAATCCTTTCGGAGGCGGTTAGGACGTTGACCGCGAATGCAGCGCTTCGTGATGACCTGGTTGTCTACAATTCGGTGCGACGTATGCAGGCCTACGGTGTGGTCAATACCCTGCGCTGGTACCGAAATCGAGGCTACCGGCCGGACGTGGTTGACATTCGGTGAGGTACACACGGCACGAAGAGGCTCTGAACTTTGCGGCACATCCGCTGCTGTGGGGGCTCGCAAAAGCCGCACGCCACCGCCTTCCGTGCTGGCGAATTCCAGGCCTGGGTGTCGTTGTCAGCGACGCACAAATGGCACGCGAGATCCTGAGCCGGGATACGGAGTTTACGAAAAACGGTCCGGGCAGTTTTGCTGGCGTGATCTCCGAGGGGCTTGGCAGTACAGCACTTGGGAATATGGACGGCGTGCATCACCGTGAGTTACGCGACGCATTGTCGGAAGTGCTTTCTCGGGAACGTGCCGAGAGCATTGTTCACGGGCGTCTGGCTGAATTGCACACCCTCTGTGATTCAGTCATTGCAGGCAACGACGTCGATATTGCACATTTCACTCGAGGTTGGGCCGGGCGCATCGCATTTGACGTTATTGGTGCCAGTCCGACTTCGGGCGATGAGGACGCCGCGAGCCACGAACTGGTGCGACGCAGCGCGGCACTGTCGTCTGTTCTTGGATTCCGGAAACCGTCACCTAACGCCATGCGCAATGCTGCCGTCGACCGCGAAGCGTTGGCCGCGCTCTTTCATGATGCTTACCGTCGCCCGGCGCCACCGCAGTCGCTTATCGCGATACTCCATGAGTTAAAGCTCGACTTCGCATCGGCTCTGGGATTGATGTTGATCTACGCCATTGGCGGGACTCTGACATTGAGTGCCGCATTGCCAAGGATTCTCGCGCTGCTGATCGATAGTGGAACTTATCTCGACCTGGTTCGCAATCCATCGCTAATCTCGCAGACAGTCGACGAGGGTCTGAGATTCACCACACCACTGCCGGGAACAGTCCGCATCGTTCGAAAAGCAGTTGACGTTAGCGGTATTCCGTTTCGCGCCAACACCCGGTTAATTATTTTGACCTGTAACCTGGCGCGCGACCCGCAATTTTTTGACAATGCCGAGCGATTCGATATTACTCGGGTATACAACCCACGAGCCGGACGATTATGGTATGGAGCCGGCGCTCATCATTGCGCGGGTTTCAGCCTGGCGCAGCGCGAACTAAAAGAAGCACTCCGCGTGATTTCGACCCGGCTTCCGTCACTTCGCGTCTCCAGCCGCAGTGTCACATTCGGGGCATTGTTGCCGGCGTATCGGACGTTGCAGGTCGGATCAGCTGAGCCGGCTCGAAAATGGCGCTGAAATCACTATTGTGCGCATTGGAGGATATGCGCGAGGATTGCCCTGATCGTGTTGCAATTCGCGGCAGCCGCGGACACGACCTGACGCGAGAGCAACTTCACACTCGTGCAACCCATTTGATGCGCGGTTTACGGGATGCGGGGCTACGCCCCGGTGATCACGTTTTATTTGGTGCGCGGCCGTCTGCGGAGGCAGCCATACTGATGATCGCGATTGTGTCTGCGGGCGGTATCCTGGTGCCTTTGGACCCGCAGATGGGCGACGAGATTTTTGCATCACGCATGTCATTGTTGGCACCCAGGTGGGTGGTAGCCGAATCGTCGCTCTACATGATCGCGAAGCCCGGCCCGATCAGGAAAGTATTCTCGAAACTGGGTGTACGGGTTCCGCCATTTGCCGGGTTAACAGGCGTGTGCTACATCCATGTTGGCCACCGGATGCCTGGCGTTCCGGCCGGCCTCTCTTCAAGATATCTGGAAAGCACAGGCGCCGTCTCGAACGCCGAGACTGAAGTTATGCTGCAACCTGACGACCCGG
>JAUHYO010000177.1 GCA_030426325.1 Gammaproteobacteria bacterium
GTTTGAACTCTTGTCCGAGATACACTTCTCGGACATGTTGATTTTCCAAAATATCTTCCGGCGATCCGGCGGCGATCAGGCTGCCATCACTCAGTATATAGGCACGGCCGCAAATACCGAGTGTTTCGCGCACATTGTGATCGGTTATTAATACGCCAATGTCTCGTTCGCATAAGTGGCGGATGATGCGCTGGATATCAAGTACGGAAATGGGATCGACGCCGGCAAAGGGTTCGTCAAGCAATACAAACTTTGGGTCCGCCGCGAGAGCCCGCGCAATTTCGACGCGTCGACGTTCGCCACCGGACAGGCTGATGCCGAGGCTGCTGCGAACGTGGCCTACGTGTAACTCGTCGAGCAATGTTTCAAGCTCCTGCTCCCGTCCGGCACGGTCAAGATCCTTGCGGTTTTCGAGGATCGCAAGAATGTTTTGTTCGACGCTGAGTTTTCTGAAGATCGATGCTTCCTGCGGCAGGTACCCAAGCCCGAGTTTCGAGCGTTCATGCATGGGTTTGGCCGTCAGGTCCTGACCATCGAGCAGAATATTGCCGCCGTCGGCGGACACCAGCCCGACGATCATGTAAAAAGCGGTCGTTTTGCCGGCACCGTTGGGTCCAAGCAGGCCGACGACTTCGCCACTCTTGATTTCCAGCGTGAGACTTTTGACAACGGTCCGTGATTTGTAGCTTTTGGAAATTTCTTGAACGCTAAGAATGCTCATGGATTCTGGACTTCGTCTTCCCGGTCGCGCAGTGCATCGACTTCGTCGTCGGTTGGCGTATAAATGACTCGCACCCGACCTTCACTGTTACCCGCCGAGTCGGCGAGTATGCGGCGCTCAGAAATATTGTAGACAAACAATTCCGCGGAAATCTGGTTGCCGCTTTCGGTGATCCTGGCCTGATCCGAAAACTCGATGGTGCCGTTTTTCACGTCGTACTTAAGTTGGCCGGCTTCGGCGTAAGTCGCATCGGCGGCATCGAGTCGCTTGAGCTCGAAGGAAGCCGGGCTCCCCTTGACGGTCGCCAGGCTCAGCACGTTGCCTTCAAAGTGGAGAACCGCGGAATCGCACTTGATGTATCCGTTGTTCACAGTGATCAGCACGTTGCCCTTGAACTGCCAGATTCGATTCTTTTGCTCACGATTGTCGGCGCGACCCTCATCGGCCTCAATGGAGGTACCGCCCTGCGAAAATCGCAGGCCGGTGTATACGATCGAGCCGGATTCGCCGTCAAAATCGGCCGTCTCTGCATTGATATCCCAGGGCAGCCGGCTAAGGTTCAGGTCAAGTTCCTGTCCTACGACGTGCAGGGGCATCGTCAATACGAGGACAGCGAGAAGATACACAGCGGACAGCGTTCGAGTCGTCATTTCAGGGCGCGATCTTGCCGCGAACATTGGCCTTGAGTTCAATTCTGTCATCTTCCAGAGATGCTAGCATGCCCGTCGCCGTTACGCTGCGGGACCCGAACCGAATTTGCACGCGCCGGTCTGTCTCGGCGATATACCGTTCGGGATTGAGTTCGAGGTACTGTGTGCGGATCTCGGTATCGCCGTTACTGGACGCGCCACTGTTGCTTATTTTGACGTGACCGTGCAGCGTGATCATCGGGTTGTCCGACTTCAGGCTGGCATTGTCAGCGTTCACGATCCAGGGGACGTCACTCGCCGGTGAATAACGAATTTGAACTTTGGAAAAATCGATGCGTTTGTCTTCCTGTTGCTCGGCTCGCTCGGCCTCGATTTCGTACAGCAGGCTGCCGTCCTTGCCCGTCCCCAAAATACGCGCATTCTTCAGGTAATAACCGTGCTGGGTCGAGTCTGCCGGGAATGCATCAATCTCCGTAGAGCTGTTCGAGCGCGCAAGATACCAACTGCCAATGGCGGCCAGTGAAAGGATGACAATGGTCGTTGGTGCCCGTGAGCTCATTACCTGTGCTGACCTTTCGCAGCCAGCACAAGTTCACAAACTTCGCGGACCGCGCCGAAGCCCCCGCTGGCGGTGGTCGTTCGAACACAGTAGTCGCGAACGGACGATACGGCGTTCGCGACGGCGATTGGATAGCCCACATGACGCAACAAGGGCAGGTCGGGCACATCGTCGCCCACGTAGGCACATTCTTCCTTGGGAATCCCGAGTTCGGCAATGATGGCGTCCAGGGCCGCAACCTTGTCCGGGCAGCCCTGCACGACATGGCGAACCTTGAGTTCCGCCATCCGGCGCGCGACGGCACCGGATGAACGCCCGCTAATGACAGCGACAACGATACCGGCCTTGATGAGTTGACGGATTCCGTAGCCGTCCTGTGTATTGAAAGCCTTCGACTCGATGCCCTCGTCCGACAGGTAGAACCGCCCATCGGTAAAGACACCATCGATATCGAATGCAACCAGGCGAATCTTTTCGAGCGCCGTCATGCTCACCGCAGACCCTCCCGGAACAGGTCATGGATATTCAGCGCGCCGATCAGCTTGTTGTCGTCGTCTGCAACCAGCAATGACGTAATCTTGTTTTCTTCGAGGATATGCATCGCCTCGGCCGCCAATACGTCCGCTGTAGTTGTCTTGCAATTGCTGTGCATCACATCGCCGATAATCGTCGTGTGTATGTCGGCGCCGGTATCGAGTGTGCGACGCAAATCACCATCGGTATAAATACCCTTAATGGTTGCCGTTTCATCGACGATCGCCGTCATGCCGAGACCTTTGTCGGTCATCTCCATCAGGCCGTCGCGCAAGCTCACGTTTGGCAGCACCGAGGGGATACGATCGCCGGTTCGCATGACATCGGATACGCGCAACAGCAATCGCTTGCCCAGGCTGCCGCTCGGGTGGGATCGCGCGAAGTCATCGGCGGTAAATCCACGGCTCTTTAGAAGCGCGACTGCGAGCGCATCGCCCATCGCCAGTGTGGCCGTGGTGCTGGCTGTCGGAGCAAGATTCAAAGGACAGGCCTCTTCGGCAACGCTAATATCCAGATGCACGTCCGCGGCTTTTGCCATTGTCGATGCCGGGTTGCCGGTGATTGCCAGCAGTTTGGCACCGATGCGTTTTACAACGGGCAGAATTGTGACGACTTCCGTCGTCTCACCGGAGTAGGAGACGGCCAGAAGCAGGTCCTGGCTCGTGATCATGCCAAGATCACCGTGACTGGCTTCGGCCGGGTGCATAAAAAATGCCGGTGTTCCGGTTGATGCCAGCGTTGCTGCGATCTTGTTGCTGACATGGCCGGATTTGCCCATGCCGCTGACAACAACCCGGCCCGGCGTCGCAAGACACAATTCACAGGCAGCGATAAAGTCGTCACCAAGCCGTGCTCGCAGTGCTTCAACCGCTCGCGCTTCGATCGCCAGCACTTCACTGGCCAGCTCAATAAGTTCGTCGTTCGTCGGTTTGTCAGGCAAGGGTAGCCCTCGAAGTGGAATCTGACCCTATTCTATAGGTTTTGTGCCACGACATAGCCGCTGTATGTGGCGTAAGCGATCATCAGGGCCACGCCTTCAAGGCGCGACAGCTGCGCCTTGCCGTCGTAGTCATAGGTCATGGCAAATAACACCAGCGTAAACGCGACCATGACAAAGATATGCAGGGAAAGCACGCTGGGGGCCAGCGCTGCCGGCTGAATTGCCGCGGCAACGCCAATGACGGCCAACAAGTTGAAAATATTGGAACCGACGATATTACCAATTGCGAGACCGTATTCGCCTTTCAGGGCGCTGACGAGCGAAACCGCGAGTTCGGGTACGCTGGTGCCGAAGGCGACCAGCGTAATGCCAATGACGATTTCGCTGACGCCAAGTTTTTTCGCAATGCCGATCGAACCGTCCACCAGCCACTCGGCACCGATCAGCAGGGCGACCAGGCCGATGACCAGCCAGGTCAGGGCCGCCTTCATGCTGACATTGTCCGGAATCTCCGCCTCGAAATCCGTTTTAAGTGTGTCGTTGTCGGCCGACCGAATGCCGAGGCGAGCAAGCCAGATCATGACGATAACCAGGCCGGTCAGCATAACCAGTCCATCCACGCGACTGAGATAGGTATCCAGGAATAGCGAGACGGTGAGCAGGGAAACGGCCAGTAGTGCCGGCATCTCGCGTCTCAGGGTTGCCGACTCCAGTGGAATAGGGCGTACCGTGGCGGTCAACCCCAGGACCAGGCCAATGTTGACAATATTCGACCCGATCGCATTGCCGAACGCGAGCGTCGGCTCACCCTGTAGCGCGGCGACAATCGACACCAGGATTTCCGGCGCCGAGGTCGCGAAGGCGACGATCGTCAGACCGATCAACAGCGGTGCGACGCCAAAGTTGCGTGCCGCCGATGCAGCCCCGTGCACGAAGCGATCGGCGCCCCAGATCAGCAGCGAGAGCCCTGCGATGACGGAAATGATGTTAGAGATAAAGCTTTCGCCGAACATAGACACCGTATCTATTATTTTGCCGCGGGTGACAAGGGGTACTGGAATCCGGCCAGCCTTTGCGGGCCGGATATAATACACAATCATTGGTGGCCATTGGGAAGCGGAATTTTTTGCTTTACACTCCCCGGCCCATTACGTGCTCGCCGACCTTGAAAGGCTTGCAGAATCAGGTGACATGAATTTATGGATGTTCAGGAAATAAAGCCACTGATCGAGGCCGGTTTTGATAATGCGATTGTCAGGGTGGCCAGCGACGACAACACACATTTTGCTGCGCTGGTGGTCGCCGCGGAGTTTGAAGGCAAACGCCCGATCGCACGACATCAGCTGGTATACAGGACGCTTGGCGCGCTGGTCGGCAATGAAATTCATGCCCTCTCAATTACCGCGCTGACCCCGGACGAGTGGCGCGAGCGAGGCGAGGGTCCGGACTAGCGCGGCTCGTCCGGTCTCTCGACAGCGGTGACGGTTGTCTGGAATCGCTGGCCATCGCGCAAACCAATCACATCGACCGTATCGCCGGGCCGCGTGCTTGCCGAGATCAGCAGGGCCTGGCGCTGTGAAAAAACCGGCTGCCCGTTCATTTCCAGGATAATGTCGCCAACCCGCAACCCGGCCGCCTCCGCCGGACCATCGGAGTACACATCGGTGAGCAGGATGCCGTTGCCGCTCTCGATACCCATTGCGGCCCGCTCGGAATTCGTCAAATCATCCGGCAATAGCCCCATGTAGCCACGCACGACGCGGCCATTGCGCTTGATCTGGTCAACAACGCCGCGGACGAGGTCGACAGGTATCGCGAATCCGATGCCTTCCGTGCCCGGATCCTGGGCCAGCACCGCCGTGTTGATGCCGACCAGCTCGCCCTGGCTGTTGATCAGGGCGCCACCGGAATTGCCGGCATTGATGGCGGCATCGGTCTGGATAAAGTTCTCGAAAGTCACCAGGTTGAGGAGTCCCCGACCGGTGGCACTGACGATGCCCTGGGTTACGGAGGTCGTCAGGCCATAGGGGTTGCCAATGGCGAGAACCACGTCTCCAATCCGCAAATTGTCGGAGCGGCCGATCGAAATGGCCGGCAGTGTGCCGAGATCGACCTTCAGGAGCGCCAGGTCGGTTTCGGCGTCGACACCGACCGTAACCGGCTCTGTAATCCGGCCATCGCCCAGTTGCACCCGTATCTCGGCGGCAGTGGCAACAACATGGTAATTGGTCACCAGGTAGCCCTCCGGATCAATAATGACGGCGGATGCGAAGCTCGTCTCAACCCGGAATCGTGCCCGTGTACCCTCGGAGTTGTCGTCCTGAACCAGGCGCTTGGTATAGATGTTGGCGACGGACGGGGAGCTCAGATCCACCGCGTCGGCGTAGCTCGTCGGCGGTTTTTCCGCGGAAATACCGGGCATCAGATCGGGACGCACGAGCACGACGACAAAAGCGACCGCCAGACCAACGACGATCGACTGCAACAAGAATATTAGCGTTGACTTGAGATTGGTCACGCGATGTCCTTGTAATCCTCTGCTGGCTCTTGATAGCGGCTAGCCAATTTCGATACGCCCCGTGTATAATGCGCCGTGGTTCCGCATCGAGCCCCGGGGCAATCGTCATCCTGACGGCAAACCGAGTCTGCTGCAAATCTACCAGTATCAACATTAAGCAACAAAGCGCTGTAAAACAGGCCGTCGAAAGAACGGCGTATGGGAGTGCCCGATGAACGAAGACGACCTTGATCGAAATAGGCGTCATTTTCTTACGATAGCGACAGCTGTCACTGGCCTGGCCGGTGCCGGTCTCGCCGCCATTCCGTTTCTTTCCTCGCTGAAGCCCAGTGCGAGGGCGCAAGCCCTCGGCGCGCCGGTCGAAGTGCCCATAGGCTCATTGCAGCCTGGTGAGATGGTCCGGGTTCTGTGGCGTGGCAAGCTGGTGTTCGTGTTGCGTCGCAGCGACGACATGCTCGCGCTGTTGCAGGATCATGACGACAACCTGAGAGACCCGAATTCCGATGTGGTCGAGCAGCAGCCGGCGTATGCGGCCAATGCAACGCGCTCGGTCAAACCGGAGTACCTGGTCGTCGAGGGATCGTGCACGCACCTCGGTTGTGCGCCGCTTGAGGATTTTCCGGTGCGACCGGCCGAAGGCTGGGATGGCGGATTCTTCTGCCCGTGCCACGGCTCGAAATTTGATCTCGCGGGACGCGTATATAAGGGCGTACCGGCGCCGACCAACCTGCGGGTTCCTCCGTACCGCTTTGTCCGGGATGACCTGATATTGATTGGTCAGGACACAGGAGCAGCGTAATGTCGAGAATCGAAGCAGAAGTGGGCAAACCGCAAGGCGGATTCATGAAATGGATCGACGATCGCTTTCCGTTTACGGAGACGATGAAAGCGCACGCGACCGAGTACTACGCATCGAAGAATTTTAATTTCTGGTACTTCTTCGGCGTACTGGCAACGGTGGTGCTGGTCATTCAGCTGGTCACCGGTATTTTCCTGACGATGAACTACAAGCCGTCCGCGGCCGAGGCGTTTGCGTCTGTTGAATACATCATGCGCGATGTCGAGTGGGGCTGGCTGATTCGTTACATGCATTCAACC
>JAUHYO010000178.1 GCA_030426325.1 Gammaproteobacteria bacterium
TCAACCAGCGCATTCAGCTTGCGTTTGCTGGTTATCGCATAAGCAAGGTTCAGGCGCGAAAACTCAATCTGGCGCGGTCGGTGTTCAGGCTGTAACTGATCAAGGAACCAGTTGTAAAGGGGCCGGTGATCTTCAAACTCGAGCGTACAAAGCGAATGCGTAATTTCTTCGAAGGCATCGGACAGCGTGTGTGCAAAATCGTACATCGGGTAGATGCACCAGGCATCGCCAGTGTGCTGATGCTCGACATGACGAATTCGGTAAAGGGCGGGGTCGCGCAAGTTCATATTGGGTGAACGCATGTCGATTTTCGCACGCAACACCAGTTCCCCGTCGGCGAACTCGCCGGCACGCATGCGAGCAAACAGGTCGAGGTTTTCCGCGACGCTGCGATTCCGGTGCGGGCTGTCTTTGCCGGGTTCGGTCAATGTTCCGCGGTAATCTCGAATTTCGTCAGCACTCAGGCTGTCGACGTAAGCCACACCCTTTTCGATCAGCTCAACGGCTGCATCGTAAAGTTTTCCAAAATAGTCTGATGCATGCGTCAGGCGATCGCCCCAATCAAACCCCAGCCAGCGCACATCACGCTCAATCGCCTCGACGTACTCGACGCTTTCCTTGCCCGGATTGGTGTCGTCAAACCGAAGGTAGGTTCGACCGCCCGTCTCAGCGGTGACACCAAAGTTGAGACAGATCGACATGACATGGCCAATATGCAGATAGCCGTTGGGCTCGGGAGGAAATCGGGTAACGATTTCCGGGTGTTTGCCGGACTCCAGATCATCGTGAATGATCTGCCGGATGAAATCCCGCGATTCGGTTTCGCTCATGAAGAATTGTCTGACGGTTTTGGAAGGGGCGCTATTGTACTCGAAATGTTTATCCGCGTGGCATTTCGCGTACAATATCGCGCCGTTACGTCTGATACTGCAAGCAGCTGAAAATTATGCCGAAAATCACTTTACCTGACGGTTCCGAACGTCAATTTGATACCGCGGTCAGCGGAGCCGAACTGGCGGCAAGCATCGGTGCTGGCCTCGCCAAGGCTGCTGTGGCTGTGCGCGTCGACGGTGCCGACTGGGATCTGTCCAGGCCGATCGAGCGAGATGCCAGGGTGGAAATCCTGACCCGTGACTCCGACGACGGTCTTGAGCTCTTGCGCCACGACGCCGCCCACGTGCTCGCCGAAGCGGTCAAGGAGTTGTGGCCGGACACGCAAGTGACAATCGGCCCGGCCATCGAGAATGGCTTTTACTACGACTTTTCTCGATCCGAACCGTTTACCGATGCCGACCTTGAAACCATTGAAGCCCGCATGAAGGAAATCGTCGATCGCGACGAACCAATCGAGCGCGAAGTCTGGCAGCGCGACAAGGCGGTTGAGTTTTTTCGCGGCATCGGTGAGGAATACAAGGCTGAAATCATTGAGAGTATTCCATTAGATGAGGACCTGACGCTGTATCGTCAGGGCGATTTTATCGACCTTTGCCGCGGACCCCATCTGCCAAGCACCGGCAAACTCGGAAAGTCCTTCAAATTGACGCATGTCTCCGGGGCTTACTGGCGCGGCGATTCCAACAATGAAATGCTGCAGCGCATCTACGGAACAGCCTGGGCAAACGACAAGCAGCTTCGACAGTACTTGCACATGCTCGAAGAAGCCGAGAAGCGCGACCATCGCCGACTGGGCCGCGTTATGGACCTGTTCCATTTCCAGGAAGAAGCGCCCGGCGCCGTATTCTGGCATCCGAAAGGCTGGAGTCTGTTTCAAAGCCTGATCGGTTTTATGCGGGAACAACAAAACGCGGCGGGCTACCAGGAGATCAATACGCCTGAAGTCGTTTCACGCTCGCTTTGGGAGGCCTCCGGACACTGGGAGTCATTTGGCGACCATATGTTCACGACCGAGACCGTCGACGGCCGCACGTATGCCATCAAGCCGATGAACTGCCCGGGTCACGTGCAAGTGTTCAAGCAAGGGATCACCAGTTACCGAGACCTGCCGACGCGCCTGGCGGAATTCGGCAAGTGCCACCGTTATGAGCCCTCCGGCGCCCTGCACGGCATGATGCGAGTGCGAGCATTTACACAAGACGACGCTCACGTATTCTGCACGCCGGAACAGATAACCGACGAATCGATCGCGGTGTGTTCGCTGATCCTCGGAATCTATCGCGACTTTGGTTTCAACGACGTTCGTATCAAGTTCGCCGACCGCCCCGAAGTACGTGTTGGTGATGATGCAGTCTGGGACCAGGCTGAAGCGGCCCTGGTCAAGGCCCTTGATGTGGCCGGTCTTGATTACACGCACAACCCCGGCGAGGGCGCATTCTACGGACCCAAACTGGAGTTTGTTCTGCGCGACGCTATTGGTCGGGACTGGCAGTGCGGTACCTTGCAAGTTGACCTCAATATGCCGGGACGCCTCGGTGCCAGTTACATCGGCGAAGACGGCGAGAAACATCTGCCCGTCATGTTGCATCGAGCCATCTTCGGGTCGCTGGAACGATTCATGGGCATCCTGATCGAGCACCATGCCGGCAACCTGCCGTTGTGGCTCGCCCCGGTGCAGGTCCAGGTCCTGACGATCACATCCGACGCTGACGATTACGCGAGCGAAATCGAGGCACTGCTGAAAAACAATGGCTTGCGGGCTCGCTCGGACCTTCGCAATGAAAAGATTTCCTACAAAGTGCGCGAGCACAGTGTCGCAAAGGTCCCGGTGCAGTTCGCCGTCGGCCAGCGGGAAATGGAAAGTCGCAGCGTTGCGATTCGACGTCTCGGATCCAAGAAACAAGAAGTTATGGCACTGGAAGATGCGCTCGAAATGCTCAAGGAAGAAATACGAACCCGGGGCCAGAATTCGTAACTATTGAAACTCTTCGCCGCCTGAATCCCAAACGTGACGCGCCCTGCACTTGCACTGTGCGCCGTGTCACAGATTCAACATTCTGTCGCACTCCTCCGACAATCTCGCTAAAGCCGAAGGCTATACTCTTATGACGCATGGACCGCGCAAGCGATTCGACATAAGACTTTGGAGGAAGCGAAGTGGCGTTGGACCAATTCAAAACACAGGTATTGTTGCTGCATAGTGAGCAATCGACGCTGGACTCGCTGAGTTCAGGGTTCAGCGACAACTATACGGTCCATTGTGCAACCAGCGGCAGCGAGGCACTGAACACCCTCGTCGAAACTCCCATCAATGTCATCGTCACCGCCCAGGATCTGCCGGGCATGAGCGGGTTGGACGCACTCCGGGAAGCCAAGAAACGCTCGCCGGACACCATCGGCATTCTGCTTGCCGGAAATTCGGGGCATGACGTACAGGCGCTGGTCGGTGAAGAAGAAGTATTCCAGGTCGTCACCGGAAGCGTGACCAGTGAAGGCCTGAGCAAGCTCGTCGACAATGCAACACGCCAAATGCGCCTCATGGCCCTCGCAGGCGCAGCCAACGACACCGTCGCCAGTGTCGATGAACCTGCCGAACACATTGTGATGGAAACGTCGGAGAACGGCTCAACGATTATCAGCGCCAGCACAACCGGTCGCATGCCTGCGCTCGATCCGAAGAAAATCTCTGTGGCGGCCAACGTCGGTTCGCGATCGGTCGATATCCTGGTACTAACCAAAGACCAGGAGTTTCTGGAGACAGTCAAAGACTCGTCTCGGGGCATGCACAAAGTCTTTTACGCCAACACGCTGGCTCAGGCCAACGATGCGATCGCCAAGCACAAAATCGGTGTCGCAGTGGTTGACGCGGCAATGGTTGGTGACAAAATTGAACAGCTGACACAGCACTTGCGCAAGGGCTCGCCTCGTCTCGTATCGATCGTCGCCGGACGCCGCGACGACGGCGAAATGCTGATGGACCTCATCAACCGCGGCAAGGTGTATCGTTTCCTCCTCAAACCGGTCTCACCCGGACGGGCGCGACTGGCGGTGGAGGCCTCGGTCAAACATCACCTTGAGGCACCGGATGCCGCGTTCAAGATTTCAGGCAGCGCGGCTGGCCAACCTGCTGTCAAACCACCAGCTTCGCCTGCGCCGACTGCAAAAGCGCCGCAAAAAGCCGCCGCTCCGGCAGTGCAAAAACCGGCCGCAAAACCGGTGACAACACAGAAGCCAAAACCCGAACCCGCCAAACCGGCTCCGGCCCAGAAATCACCGGCAACTCCGCCGCGTACAGCGCCGGTCGATCCGCCGCTGGGTGTCGCTTCGGATGAGCATTCACCGATCGACGATGGCCTTTCTGACGCATTCGGAGAAGACGATAGCAGCTTCACCGAAACGGTCACCGGACTCATCAGTTCGGTCGGCGAGAAGTTTTCTTCGCGAGCGAAAGCGAAGGACAAGCCAGCAACAGACACCGTTCCGGACGATCTCTCTGCCGTCGGCAGCGATGGCACCGGCGGGTCGCTGTTTCAGAACCCCAAGGTACTCGGCATTGCGGCCGGCGCACTGGTCGTCGTCGCCGCTATCAGTTTCTGGATGCTTGGCGGCTCGGATGACAGCGTACTCCCGGCGGAAGAAAACCTCGCAACACCGAAATTCCAGGAAGCCGATGTCGTATTTGAGGAGCAAACCGTATCGCCGACAGTCGATAGCGGGGCGCTGCTCGACGAGGCGCGGCTCGCCCGTGATGCCGGGCAAATCTTCAACCCCGTCGGCAGTAACGCAATTGAGCTCTTTGCATCCGCACTGCAGAGTGATCCGGACAACGCGACGATAGCGACTGAACTGGATGCTGTCATTGGCAGCGCGCTCGGAATGGCCGAAACGGCGATGCTCGAATCGCGGCTTGATGATGCCGATGCGGCATTGCGCCGGGTCGCATCCGTGCAGCCGGAAAATGTCCGGCTGCCATTCCTGACCTCACAGCTTTCGCAAATGCAGTTGCGTGGGCGTCTCGACGAAGCACGCGTTGCGATTCGAGAGGATCGCTTCGAGGATGCAGAAAACAGCCTGAATGCTGCCCGTAACATCACGGGAGCGGATACCAGTGAAATCGAAACGGTCGCCGCCGACCTTCGTACGGCCCGCAGCCAGCAACAGGTTGACGATGTCCTTCTGAAAGCAAACGCCAGCCTGGAGTCAGGATCACTTGTTTCACCGCCCAATGACAATGCGCGCTACTACTACCAGCTCGTTCTGTCCAACGACCCCGAGAACACGGCGGCGCGGCAAGGGCTCTCGGTCGTAGCCAGCAAACTGGTATTCCAGGCGCGCACTGAAATGGACAGCGGTCGCCTCAATGAGGCCGAAGATATTCTGGCCCGTGCGCGATCGATTGACCCGAACAACAGCGAAGTCGCGGCCTCGCTGACGGCGCTGGACAACACGCGTGCCGCTATTGCTGAAAGTGAACAGAAGCCGAGCGACAGGCACAATTGCGCCGCGAAGAGGCTGCAGCCGAAGCCGAACGCATTGCCGAAGCCGAACGAATCGCTGAAGCCGAACGTCAGGCTGAAGCAGACCGGTTGAGTGCGCAGGCTGCTGCGGCGCAGAGCGCGACCACGTCAGACGATACGGTGACTCAAGCCGTGCCGCAAGCGACGAATTCCACGCTGTCAGACGATCCGTCGAACGCGGCCACCGGGCCGGTGTCGCCTGCTCAACAAATTGTTGATACATCACGCTCTGGCGCGGCCGCTGCGGGCACACAATCCAGGGCGCCCGGCAAGCCTGCGGGATCGACAGCGACAAACCCACCCGCCGCCAATACACCGGTTGCCGTCAGTTCACTGAACCGATTGCGCTATGTCGCGCCGAAATACCCGCGCAATGCGCAGCGGCGCAACCAGTCCGGCTGGGTAGACGTCGTGTTCACGGTGGCAACCGATGGCACTGTGAGCGATATCGAGGTTCGCGCATCGGAGCCGGGTGAGGTGTTCGTGAACGCCGCAGTCAATGCGGTGGAAAAATGGGAGTTTGAACCGGTCATTGTCAACGGCGTGGCGGTTGAGAAGCGGGCTGGCGTTCGCATGCTCTTTGCACTGGAGTAGCAACCGGACTTCGTTTCCCAGACGGTCAATATTTTTCCAGATTGGACCAAAACAGCGAATGCGGCTACAGTTAGACAGAATCTAACTGTCAGGAAGCATCGGGTGCCGGACGAGTCCACTTTACATAACGAGCAACCTGCTCGAAAACAACAACAACGAAGTCTGGTTACGCAGCAGAAACTTCTCGACGCTGCGGTCGAGGCATTTTCCGAAAACGGATTCAAGGGAACCTCCACTCGCGACATCGCCGAGCGGGCCGGTGTGCACCACCCCTTGATCACCTACCACTTCAAAAACAAAGATCAGCTGTGGCGTGCAGCCGCGGACCACATTTTTGGTGCGTTCAGGAATGCGTTGGCCGGTGCACTCGAAGAGTACAAAGATCAGGGTGCGAAACAACGCATGTCCGCGTTGATTCATGCGTATGTGAATTATGCGAAAAACCAACCTGCGCTTCACAAGGTGATGGTGCAGGAAGCCAGCTATCCGAATCCCCGTCTTGAATGGCTGATCGACAATCATTTGAAGCCGATCTTCACAGTGACATTTGGCATGATCAAGGAATTGCAGGATATTGGCGTCGCCGTTCCCGGCAACCCTGCGCTGCTGTTCAGTATGATTCGGCTGTCGACAGGCGGACTGCTGGCATTGGGCAACGAATTGAAAGCGTCCAGCGGAATCGATGTCAACGATCCGGAGACGCTCAGTGAAATCAGCGAAATGATTATCCGCGTTTTCCTGCCGGGCGACATGCCCGCATCGACGTCCGAATCGAAATCAGATCAGTGAATGCACGCTAGCGGCTTCCCGGTCGATTGGCATACAGGTACAGCATTTCCATCGCGATGTGTGCCGCCGCAAGCGACGTAATCTCACCGACGTCGTAGGTCGGAGCCACCTCCACCACATCCATGCCAATGATGTTGATTCCCTGCAATCCACGCAATATCGACATCGCCTGGTGGGTGGTGAGTCCTGCGCAAACCGGGGTTCCGGTGCCCGGTGCAACGCTCG
>JAUHYO010000179.1 GCA_030426325.1 Gammaproteobacteria bacterium
TCATGGCGGCGCCAGGTGGACTGCTGATGGCGAAAATCGTGATGCCGGATGACCAGGTTGTGCCGACGGGCGGTCACGAAAAACTTGTGATGGAAAGAAGCCAGCACAAAAACGTGATTCTTGCTGCGGCATCAGGTACTACGGATGGTCTGCGCCTTGCGGCTAATATCGGTGCAATGCTAATCGCTTTCGTTGCATTGATTGCGATGTTCAACGGTCTGGTCGGATGGATTGCCGGGTGGTTCGGCTACGAGCTGACGCTGCAAATGATCCTTGGATGGATCTTCAGACCGTTAATGTTCCTGCTTAGCGTGCCGTGGGAGGAAGCGCAGGCCGCAGGCGCTCTGTTCGGGGAGAAATTGATCCTCAACGAGTTCGTCGCGTTCTCTCACCTGAACGAATACCTGGCCGGCATGAGCCCGCGCACGGTGGCAATCGTAACGTTCTCGTTGTGCGGTTTCGCCAACCTGTCTTCGATCGCAATCCTGCTCGGTGGTCTTGGCGTGCTTGTCCCTGAGAAGCGCGACCTGATCGGCCAGCTGGGGCTGAAGGCCGTATTGGCGGGTTCGCTTTCCAACTTGATGAGCGCCGCATTGGCCGGACTGTTGTTGACGTTCTGACGCTGTGCCAGCACGCCCGATAATTATTGACTGTGACCCGGGACAGGACGACGCCGTCGCCCTGTTCCTGGCGATGTCCTCGCCTGACGAACTCGAAATACTCGGCATCACGGCCGTGGCGGGTAATGTTCCGCTGCGCCTGACTGAACGAAACGCCCGGGTGATGTGCGACGTTGCTGGTCGCTCCGATATTCCGGTGTTTGCCGGTGCAGAAAAACCTCTGATCCGCGAAGCCATCAGTGCCGAGTACATTCACGGCGAGACCGGCATCAACGGCATGGACGTATTTGACCCCGAGACGCCGTTGCAGTCGCAGCACGCGGTAGATTTCCTGCTGGAGACGCTCGCCGGAGCAGCGCCCGCGAGCATTACGCTGGTGCCGACCGGGCCGCTGACCAACATCGCGGCAGCGTTCATTGCGGACCCACAAGTCATTGAAAATGTGGCAGAAATCGTTCTCATGGGTGGCGCAATGCGAGAAGGCGGCAATCGCACGCCGTCCGCCGAGTTCAACATCCTTGCCGACCCACACGCTGCGGATATCGTCTTTAGTTGCGGACGTCCACTGACAGTGATGGGGCTCGATGTAACGCACAAGGTATTGTCGACGCCGGAACGCGTTGGCCGTATTCGTGCACTCGGCAACCCGGTTGCAACGGCGACTGCGGGCATGCTGAGTTTCTTCCACCGCTACGACACGGAAAAGTACGAGTCGGACGGCCCTCCGCTGCACGATCCCTGCACCGTTGCTTACCTGTTGCGTCCCGAACTATTCGAAACCCGCTTGTGCAACGTGGCGATTGAAACAGAATCGGAACTGACGATGGGGCATACGGCCGTGGATTTCTGGCACGTAACGGACCGGCCTCGTAATGCACACTGGGTACACGAGGTTGATGCGGATGGATTCTACAATTTGCTGACTGAACGATTAGCGCGTTTCGCAAACGACCGCTAGTTAAATTCGTCCGCCAGGCATTGTGAATGGTTGAGGTTGCCGAAGAGTTTTTAGTGGCTTCTCATAGAGGTGGCTTGGTTACTCGAGCCCGGAAGATAAATAGACTCAAGATCGCTCAGTTAGGATGACGCAAGGCACACGAATGTCGCGAAAAGCAAACGCGCAAATGGGAATGGCGGCACCTTGTTTCAGGGATAATATTGCAGGCTTGGGCGTTACTCGCCGGATTCAGATTCCGGCCGGAACAGTTCTGGATCTGCTCGGCGATAAGTCTGGCGGTCAACAAATATCCCATTCTTGTGCAGCGCTTCAACCGCGCAAGAATAGTGCTATGCTTTGGCGAGCCGTAGCCGGATAAATCTTAACCGGCTATCTTGTTCCGAGCTCCTCGTCGACGAACGTTAACGCCCAGCCTGCTAGTCATTCTCAAAGGGTTGTGAGCGTGAATTCAACGGGCAACGAATTCGAAATGACATCGTAGACCGGCGAGAACAAGGCCATTTCCGTAAGCTCTTCGACACTTGCCTCGCTTTTGACCCGCATGTTGACGACTACCTTGCTGAAGCCCTTGCGAACATTGTCGGCAAGCCCGAATAGGCCGCGAACATCCATATCACCTGCGTATGAAGACTCAACGGCATCAATTTCGATGCCGCGGACTGCCGCATGGTTCACCAGGGTGCCTGTCAGGCAACTGGCCAGTGCGTGCAGTAGATACTCCATGGCATTGGGCGCACGATTTTCGCCCGCCGCGATGGGTGGTTCGTCTGCGTCGAGCGTAAACGCCTGGTCACGAGTTGTGTCTTCTTCATTGCCCGCGTAAAAGCCCTTGATCTGACTACGGCTTAGCTCACCGTCAATCCACTGATTGGTCGCTCGCCACTGAAATTTGGCGTATCCGGCATCGGCTTCAATCGAGCCGATAACGTTCATGAGTTGGTCGACGTCAACGCCGTTGGTCAGCGTTTTCGCCTGTGGTGCTGTATTGCTGCTTGTCATTTGATCTCTCCATAACAGTTGGTGTTTACGACGGATTACGACCGTCGGACCGCATGTTAGGAAGTTGTCGGCCTTGCCGGATACTGTAGAAAGTGTAGTATCTAGCTACATATTCTGTAGTTAGATTTAGGTTCGAGAGGGATCGCCATGGCAGGCTATGGCCAGTTTTGTCCAGTAGCGAAAGCAACCGAGATTGTCGGTGAGAAGTGGACGCTGCTTGTTTTGCGTGAGCTATTGCTGGGAACCACGCGCTTCAATGACTTCCAGCGTGCGATGTCTCGCATGTCGCCGACGCTGCTCGCGAAACGGCTCCGACAACTGGAAGCAGCGGGCATTGTCATTCGCAAAAAGATTTCCGGCCAGAGAGGCTATGAATACCGTTTGACAGCGGCGGGCAAGGAGCTCGCACCGCTGGTTGAAGTCCTCGCGGTGTGGGGAATGCGCTGGGCACGTAGTCAGCTTACGGACGATGAACTGGACGTGGAATTTCTGATGCGGGAGTTGCAACGGCGATTGCAGACCGAGCATTTACCCGACGGTCAAACGGTCATTTGCCTGATATTCGATGAACTGAAAAAGCACAAGGCCTGGTGGGTGCTTGTCGACGACGACACCGTCGACGTGTGTACCGAAGACCCCGGTAAAGAGGTTGATCTTTACCTCAACTCGAGTGTGCGCACGGTCGTGCAGGTATGGGAGGGCGATCTCGAGATCCCTGCGGCTTTACGAAACGGGTCGATCAAGGCACACGGTCCGCGACATCTTATTCGCAGTTTGCCCGAATGGTTTGGGGTTTGCCTGTACAAGGATGTACGGCGAGGTGACCCAATCTTGATGCAGCAAATTTCGGAATCTCACTAGCCAGTATCGATTGGCTTAGAAACAGGATTAATAGTTTTCTATGAAAACAAACGAATCTTTTGAAGGTTGGTTCAAGGATCAATCAGCAAAGCACAGGAAGCTTATTTCGAGGCTTAGAGTTCTGGTGAGCGATGTCGCTCCGAAACTGACTGAGAATAGCAAGTGGGGAAACGGCGTTTGGCTGAAAGTCGACCTGCCTGTTATTTTCGTTCACACAAAACCGGATCACATTCAGTTCGGTTTCTTTGCCGGAGCTGGCTTTTCGGATCCGAAGAACTTGCTCCGCGGAAAGGGAAAATGGGTCCGCCATATTCGTGTAGAAACAATCGAGGACATAGACGAGGCAGCATTTTCAACCTTGATTCGAAAAGCAGTGAGGGCGCCTTCATACAAAAAGACTTCATGAACGGTGAGTGTTGAAAATGCTGCCCAGAGCCTGATCATTTGTGCTGTATCGCCAATTAGTCGAGATGAAATCCCGCAGGCAATAATTCGGCAATGGAATAGTGTTGCCACTCGTTGCTGTCATCCATCGCGATTATGACGGTGTTGCCATCAGCGAACTCCTGGATGCGTTGACGGCAACCACCACAGGGTGTGCACGATGATGGCTCGCCCGAGCCGCCAACCACTGCAATCTTATCGATCCGCTTTCCGCCTTCCTGCACCATGGCAGCGATTGCTGCAGCTTCGGCGCAGCTGCCGAGAGGATAGGCGGCATTTTCGACGTTGCAGCCGACATGCATGCGGCCGTTGTCATCAACGATGGCGGCACCGACAGAATAGCCGGAGTAGCGGCTGTAGGCATTAAGTCGCGCTTCTTTCGCGGCGTTGATCAGGTCTTCGTCGGCAATGGTCATGACTATTCCGTTTTGCGCATAGGATTATTCGGATGTTCTGTCCAACGCAGTTTTTCCGTCGTAATTTCTGCACCGGTTCGCGGGTCAACACCGCTGGTGAGTTGCTGCATCGATATGCAGCCTTCGACCGGGCAGACGCTGACACATAAATTGCAACCCACGCATTCATCATCGATGACTTCAAAGCGCCGCTCGCCGTTCACCGTGTGGGTGATCGCCTGATGCGAAGTGTCTTCGCAGACGACATGGCAGCGGCCGCATTGAATGCAGAGATCCTGGTCAATGACGGCTTTCTCGACGTAGTTCAGGTTCAGGTGCTGCCAGTCAGTCACGCTGGGTACGGCCTTGCCGATCAATTGATCGAGACTGATCGCCTTGTCGTCGAGGAAGTTGCTCAACCCGTCGACGAGGTCGTCGATGATCTTGAATCCGTAGACCATCGCAGCGGTACAAACCTGCACGTTGCTTGCACCAAGCGCGAGGAAGTCAACGGCGTCACGCCAGTCCGTGATGCCGCCGATGCCGGAAATAGGGAGCTTCGCCGTTTCTTTCGTGCGAGCAATTTCCGCGACCATGTTCAGGGCAATGGGCTTGACCGCTTCACCGCAATAACCACCATGTGTTCCCATGCCGTCCGTGGTCGGGTACATGGTAAGCGAGTCGTAATCCACTCGCATGATCGAATTGATCGTGTTGATCAGTGACACGGCGTCGGCGCCGCCATCCTGAGCCGCTTTGGCGGGTGGCAGGATGTTCGTGATGTTAGGCGTCAGTTTGACGATCACCGGGACCGATGCCGCAGCTTTGGCCCACTCCGTGGCCATCTGTATGTATTCCGGAACCTGGCCCACTGCCGCGCCCATGCCGCGCTCCGACATACCGTGCGGGCAACCGAAATTCAGCTCGAAACCGTCGACGCCGGTGTCCTCGATCATCGGGATGTACTTCGCCCAGCTTTGCTCGTTCATTGGCAACATCACCGAGGCAACCAGCGCCCGGTCCGGCCAGTTCTTCTTGACCTGCCGCAGTTCGTCGAGATTGGTCTTCAACGGCCGGTCCGTAATCAGCTCGATATTGTTGAAGCCAATCACGCGACGATCGTTGCTGTGCAGCGCACTGTAGCGTGGGCCGCTCACATTGACGATGTGCGGGTCTTCGCCGAGGGTTTTCCAGACTGCCCCACCCCAGCCGGCTTCGAAGGCACGGTTGACGTTGTAGGCCTTGTCGGTGGGCGGCGCCGAGGCCAGCCAGAACGGGTTCGGGGAGGATATCCCGAGGAATGTTGTCTTCAGGTCCGCCATCGTCAGTTATTCCTCAGCGCACGATCGATATCGATTGCCGCTAGTTTTCCGTGTTGCACCGCGCTCACCGTCAGGTCGTCTCCACCGGCAACACAGTCGCCACCCGCCCAGACTTTCGGCATCGATGTCCGGTGATGTTCGTCGACCTTGATGCGCCCGGATTCCAGTTCCAGCGCCGCGTAGCCGTCAGCATTCAGCTTCTGTCCGATCGCCTTGAAGACGACGTCGGCGTCGAGCCTGAGTCCTTCCGCGAACTCCACGGCTGTTACATGACCATTGCCGACAATGCGCTTCGGACTGGCGTGATGATGGATGCGCACGCCGCTGGTCTGGGCCAGCGCCTGCTCAAAAACGCTGGCACTCATTTGCTCAGGGCCGCGTCGATAAACCATGTGAACGTTTTCCGCGCCGAGGCGCTTGCTTTGCACCGCGACATCGATCGCGGTCATACCGCCGCCGATAACCACGACATTGTGTCCAACGGGCAGGGTGCTTTTGTCCTCTGCCTGTCGCAACGCTGCAATGTATTCGATAGCGTTCTCGACACCGTCCAAGTCTTCGCCGTCAATTCCAAGTGAATTTGAATGCGCGAGTCCGATTCCAACAAAGACCGCGTCAAATTCCTTGCACAGTGTCGCCAGTCCCTCATCGTCATCAAGCGGTGTGGCGTTTCTTAATTCGATGCCGCCGATCGCGAGAATGTAGTCGACTTCTCGCTGTGCAAAATTATCAACGGTCTTGTAAGCCGCAATACCGTATTCGTTCAGACCGCCGGCTTTCGCATCGCGATTGAAAATGACGACATCGTGGCCGAGCATCGAGAGCCGGTGTGCACAGGACAATCCGGCCGGGCCGCCGCCAACGACAGCGACCTTTTTCCCGCTCGATGCTGCGCGCTCGAAAAGTTGTGTGCCGGCGTCGAGAACCGGGTCCGTCGCGTATCGCTGCAGCAGGCCGATTTCGACGGGCTTCTCTTCGTGCGTATTGCGGACACAGGCTTCCTCGCACAGGATTTCGGTCGGGCAGACCCGGGCGCACATGCCGCCCATGATATTTTCCTTGAGTATCGTGTGCGCCGACCCGCGGATGTTGTCACTGCGGATTTTCTGAATAAAGGCAGGAATATCGATCCCTGTTGGGCAAGCCGTGGTGCAGGGTGCGTCATAACAAAAGTAACAACGGTCCGCCTCGATCAGAGCTTCAGATCGCGACAGCGGCGGATGCAGATCGGCGAAGTTCTCGTCGATCTCCGATTTGGCCAGGCGTCCTGCCCTGATGCGATCGTTGTTGCTCATCGCGATTGCTTAACGCTTTACCGCGACAGGCTCAGCATGTGCTGCCTGCAGCTTCAGTGCATCGTAGTAAGAG
>JAUHYO010000180.1 GCA_030426325.1 Gammaproteobacteria bacterium
GACAGTATCGGTATGCACTACAATCCGATCACCAAAGAGTACTCGCTCGGCGATGGCCTGGATGTCAATTACCTGATGTATTTTCAACGTGACTGAGCTCAACGGTTCGGAATACAACGCCGTATTTTTTGATCTCGATGGCACGCTGGTTGATACCGCGCCGGACATGGTCGCAATTCTGCAGCAATTGCAGCGCGACCATGGCGTCGAGCCGACTGGCTATGAACTGGCCCGCTCCTACACTTCCCATGGATCGATCGGCTTGCTGCGCGTCGCCTTTTCTGACCAGGACATTGACTATGGCCACGAATTGCACCAGCAATTCCTGGAACGCTATGCAGAATCGATTTGCGTCGAGTCGCGAATATTCGATGGACTGCACGAACTCATCGACACACTCGATGAAATTGCTTGTCCCTGGGGTGTGGTGACCAACAAACCGGAGGCATTGACCGGACCGCTGATGGTCGCATTGGGTCTGGCTGACCGAACCGTCTGCATTGTCAGCGGCGACACCCTGTCAGTGAAGAAGCCGCACCCTGCGCCAGTTCTGCTGGCCTGCGACATCGCCGGCGTCGATCCCGAAACCGCGATTTACATAGGCGACGCCGAACGAGACATTGAAAGCGGCCAGCGCGCGGGTACCGCGACAATCGCAGCCGCCTACGGCTACGTAACGGAGGACGATGACCCGCGCGAGTGGAACGCGGATGTCATCGCAATGACGACCGAAGAACTGACGCAAATCGTTCTCAAAGCGGTTAATCTTGACGCCTGATGAACGAGTTCCCGTATGACCCCGCGTACCTGACGATCGGTCTTCCCGCAGCTATTGCCGGGCTGCTGCTTGGTGTTGTGATTGCGATACTGATCAATCGCAGTCGCGAACGGCGCCTGGTCGAAGAACGCGAATCGGCATTCGAGCTCGCCAACGCAAAACTGACGCAAGCCTTTGCAGAACTGTCCAATCGATCGCTGCAGGCCAATAGCGACACTTTCCTGAAACTCGCCGAGCAACGCCTTGAGACGCAACAGGAAAAGGCTAAAAGCGTCCTGACTGAACGTGAGAAAGCGGTGGAGGCCATGGTCAAGCCAATCCAGGAAGCACTGCAGGCCTCCCGCGAGCAAATTGCTGCGCTTGAGAAATCGCGCAGCGAGGCATACGGCGGTATCAAGAGCCAGCTCGAAGAAATGCAGCTGAACCAGAAGTCTCTGACGCAGGAAACCCAGAACCTGGTGAATGCCTTGCGACGGCCGGAAGTTCGCGGACGCTGGGGCGAAATCACATTGCGGCGACTTGTCGAACTGGCGGGCATGGTCGAACACTGTGACTTTGTCGAGCAAGTACACACCGAATCGGGCGGCCAGATAATTCGTCCGGACATGGTGGTTCGCATGCCCGATCATCGTGAGCTTGTGGTCGATGTCAAAACGCCGCTGGATGCCTACCTGGCTGCGGCCGAGGCACCCGATGATGCCCAGCGACAGATCGGCCTGGACCGGCACGCGAGGAACGTCCGCGGGCATATCACCAAACTTGCCTCAAAGGCCTACTGGAACCAGTTTGACGAAAGCCCGGAGTTTGTCATTCTGTTTATTCCCGGCGACCAGTTCTTGTCCGCCGCCCTGAATGAACAGCCGGACCTGATTGAGTTCGCGCTATCGAAACAAATCATTCTCGCAACGCCGACGAGTTTCGTTGCCTTGCTAAAGGCGGTCGCTTATGGGTGGAGACAACTTGCCCTGGCTGACAATGCGAAAGAAATCCGTGTCCTGGCAGAAGACCTCTACGATCGCTTGTCGACCTTTGTTACACACATGAACAAAGTCGGGCGACAACTCGCCAGCAGTGTTGAGAATTACAACCGGGCGGTAGGCTCGCTGGAACGCAAAGTCATGCCGGGCGCAAGAAAATTTGTGGAGCTAGGCATTCACCCGAAAAAAGATATGGAGAAACTCGATTCGATCGAGTCTGTTCCACGCACCATGATCGAAGGAAATGACACTTGATCGACGACCCCAAAACCTACCGTTATTCCGATGACCTGCTCCAGGGCCGGGTCATTTTGATAACTGGCGCCAGCGACGGCATCGGCAAAGCGCTGGCGCTCGAAGCAGCACGCCTCGGCGCGCAGGTAATCCTGCACGGTCGAAATACCCGGAAACTGGAGCGTGTCTACGACCAGATCATCGCGATCGAGGGCGCGAAGCGGCCGTCTATCGCGGTGTTGGATCTCGCCTCCGCCAATGCAGAGGGATACACCTCGCTGGCGACCAGTATTGTCGACGAATTTGGCCGGCTGGACGGGCTGGTTCACAATGCCGGCATCCTCGGTGAGCGCTTCACAATCGAGCAGTATGATGCGGTCCTTTGGCAACGTGTCATGCACGTCAATGTGACCGCCGCTTTTGCGCTCACGCAGGTCTTGCTGCCCTTGCTGCAGCAGTCTGATGATGCATCGGTAATTTTCACGAGCAGTGGTGTCGGCCGGACCGGACGAGCATTCTGGGGCGCCTACGCGGTATCGAAATTTGCAACCGAAGGGCTGTCCCAGGTTCTTGCCGATGAGCACAAGCATTCGGCACTGCGAGTGAACTGCATCAACCCAGGCGCGACCCGGACGAGTATGAGACTGGCAGCCTATCCTGGCGAAGACCGCGATAAGCTCAAGACTCCGGAGCAGATATTGCCGGTCTACCTGTATCTTCTGGGTCCTGATAGCAAGGACGTCACCGGACAGAGCCTG
Source organism: Gammaproteobacteria bacterium (assembly GCA_030426325.1). Taxonomy (GTDB): domain Bacteria; phylum Pseudomonadota; class Gammaproteobacteria; order Steroidobacterales; family Woeseiaceae; genus UBA1847. The sequence continues at coordinate 2,748 of JAUHYO010000180.1, forward strand.
GACGCACAATAGATACTACTTTAGTATTTTACTATATCTTATTGTTTTTTCTTGCCTTTCCAGATCTTTTTCCGCTTCTCGCTCGGGGGACGGTACGTATCCACAGGCGGCGTAAGCCCGGCGGCCATGTACAGTGATCGCACCTCAACCGGCGTCAATGCCTCGTAGCGTCCACGACGCAAGCGTCTGGGTAGCCTGATTGGCCCATACTCAAGCCGGATCAGGCGACTGACCTGGAACCCCACCGCCTCCCATAGACGACGGACTTCGCGGTTGCGGCCTTCTTTCAGGCTCACGTTAAACCAGCGATTGGCCCCGTCACCTCCACTGGCATCAACCGAATCAAATTTTGCCGGCCCGTCGTCCAGCGTCACTCCGGACTGAAGGGTTTCAAGGTCCGACTTCGACGGGCTGCCGTGCACTCGCACTGCGTATTTTCGAACGATCTCGGCTGACGGGTGCATCAGCCCGTTTGCCAGCGCGCCGTCGGTGGTGAAGATCAGCAAGCCAGTCGTAGCAAAATCGAGACGCCCCACTGCAACCCATCGGGCACCCTGCAATTCCGGCAACGAATCAAAGACGAGCTTTCGGCCTTCCGGGTCGTCGCGGCTGGTAATTTCATCGGATGGCTTGTTGTATATGATGTGCCGATGCGCGTGAGGAACTGCGCGAACCGGCAGTGCTTGCCCGTCCAGCAGAATCTTCTCTGAGCCATCAATATGATCGCCCAATTCGGCGACCCGACCATCGATGGTCAGGCGGGCGTCGCGAATCCAGCTCTCAACCTTCCGTCGAGACCCGTGCCCGGCTGCCGCCAGGACTTTCTGGATGCGATCAGCCAACCGGTTGGGGCCACTCGGAAACAGCGATTTCTTCGACGTCGTCATCGTCGCTGCCTTCCGGATACAGTACCGGCAATTCGTTCGACGAGCTTTGCTCACCCTCATCAGCAGCGTCTTCTTCTGAATCAATGGCGGTTTCGCTGTGATCGGCAGCGGGTTCGTCGCTATCGACGGCAGACTCACCGCCGTCGTCCGCCTCAACGGATTCATCGATGAATTGCTCGATGTCGTCAGAACCGTCCTGCCCCTCAACCTCGGGAAGATTCAACTGAACGCGAAGACTCTCCCAGTCGGAAAGATCGGCGAGTGGTGGCAGGTCGTCCAGCTTTTTAAGGCCGAAGTAATCCAGAAATCCCCTGGTCGTACCGAACATGGCAGGCCGTCCAGGGACATCGCGATGCCCTACTACCCGCACCCACTCGCGCTCGAGCAACTGGCGCGTGATATTGCTACTGACTGCAACGCCGCGTATTTCTTCGATTTCACCGCGCGTAATTGGCTGCCGATAGGCGATCAGCGCCAGCGTCTCAAATAACGCACGTGAATAGCGCGGCGGGCGTTCCTCCCACAGTTTTTGAAGTCGATCCGCCATCGACGACTTCACCTGCATTCGGAATCCAGAGGCAACCTCGGAGATTACGATTCCCCGTGCTTCGTATTCCTCATTGAGCGATTCGATCGCTTTGCGGATCTCCGATTTCTCCGGCGCCATTCTGCCGTCAAACAGGCCCTGCAGCTGGTCGATATTGAGCGGTCGTCCCGCGGCCAGCAATGCAGCCTCGAGAAAATATTTGATTTCAGTTTCGTCCATTACTCGTCTTCTTTCGAACCTTCGTCACTAACCAATCGCACCGACGATGCGGCTCGAATGTGTAGGGGTTGATAAATATCCGATTGCACCACCTCGATAACCGACTCCTTCAGGAGTTCCAGGATGGCTATAAAAGTCACCGCTACACCCATGCGACCTTCTTCCGGATCGAACAGGTCAGAAAAATCGGTGAAGCTGCTCGATTTGATGCGCGTTAAAATTTCGCTCATGCGTTGTCGAACCGACAAGGGTTCCTTTTGCATGTGCAAGTTGGAGAACATTTCTGCACGCTTCAACACGTCGTGAAAGGCGAGCAACAGTTCTTTCATTGTTACATCGGGTAACTTGGTTACAACTTTGCGTTCCGGCGCGTCTGCCGTTGCAATAAACACGTCGCGCTCAAGCCGCGGCAACTCGCTAATGTCCTCTGCCGCTTTCTTGAACCGTTCGTACTCTTGCAACCGCCTTACCAACTCGGCGCGCGGATCGGCCTCTTCCTCTTCAGCAGCCTCCGGGCGCGGCAAAAGCATCCGGGATTTTATTTCGGCAAGCATGGCAGCCATCAGCAGGTATTCGCCGGCAAGCTCAAGCTGCATTTCTTTCATGATTTCGATGTACTGGACGTACTGCTTGGTGATCTCGGCAATCGGAATATCGAGAATGTCGATGTTCTGGCGACGGATCAGGTACAGCAGCAGGTCCAACGGCCCCTCAAACGCCTCAAGGAACACCTGTAACGCGTACGGCGGAATGTACAGGTCTTGCGGCAACGTGGTGAGCGGCTCACCGTCAACCACTGCAAATGGCATTTCAGATTGCGCAGGCGATTGTTTTTCGTCCTGAGGAGGTTTCGGGGCGTCTTCAGGTTTCAGGACTGTCAGTTCAGGCTTCATGCAAATTCCGGCGATGTGCGCCGTGAATCCGACGCATATCCGCGCATTCTATCGTATATCCAGGCGATCAGGTGAACTGGCTGACATCGCCACGACCGACCCGTAAAACCTCGACCGAGCCACTCGACAGGTCCAGAACTGACGTCGGCTCAAGCCCGGTCGGGCCGGAATCGATGATAGCCTCGATCTGATTTCCAATCCGCTCCTCGATGACCAGAGGATCGGTCAGTGGCAAGTCGTCGCCAGGCAGCGTCAGGGTCGAACTCATGATCGGTTCACCGAGGGCCTCAAGCATCGCATGCACGAGCGGATGCTCCGGGACTCGAAGACCAATCGTCCGCCGACGGGGATTCTGAAGCATTTTCGGGACTTCACGCGTCGCGGGAAGGATGAAGGTATACGGTCCCGGCGTCAGGGACTTGATCAGTCGGTAGGCCCAATTGTCGACACGCGCGTAGATGCTGATTTCCGAAAGGTCGGCACAAACCAGCGTGAAATTGTGGTGCTTGTCGGTCCGTCGAATTCGCCGGATTCGGTCAATCGCCTTCTTATTGCCAATCTGGCAACCGAAGGCATAGCTCGAATCAGTCGGATATGCAATCAATCCGCCACTTTCAATATAGCGAACAGCCATGGCGATTCGCCGTGCCTGTGGATCGTCGGGATGAATTTCGATGAGTTTTGCCACGCGCGGATTGTAGGCGAGCGATCACGTCGCGGATACCCCCGCAATACGCTATTATTCGCGACCGATCTGCCAGGCCGACGAGCCCCAATGAGCCTTTTATTTGAATTCCTGCCGCTAATCCTGTTTCTCGGGGCCTTTTTGTACAAAGGGATTTACGCGGCGATTATCGTACTGATGATCGCGATGCCGATCGGAGTACTCATCAAATATGTCCGAACCGGGACGTTGGACAAAATGTACTTCTGGTCGACGGTGTTTCTGCTCGTCGCTGGTGGCCTGACGCTTTACTTTCGAAACCCGCTATTTCTCTACTGGAAACCGACCGCATTCTATTGGGTGGTCGCCGTTGCATTTCTTGCCAGCCAATTTATTGGCGACAAACCGCTTGTACAGCGCTTTTTTGGGCTCGTCGAGGGTTTGAACATGGACAAGGTAACGGCGAGACAATGGAGTCAGCTGAACCTTGTTTGGGTCGCGTTTTTCGTTGCTGTCGGTTTCCTGAACATCTATGTCGCCTATAATTTCGAGCAGGCGACCTGGGTCAAATTCAAAGTATTCGGACTGATGGGCATTACATTCGCATTCATGCTTGTACAGACATTTTGGATCTCTGGCCTGATCGGCGACGATAAAGACGAAGAAGACAAGGAACCGACTTAATGTGGTATGCCATTATTAGTGAAGATCACGAAGGGTCGCTGGAGAAACGGCTTGCCGCTCGCCCGGACCATATTGCAAGACTCAAGGCCATGTGTAACGAAGGTCGATTGCTGATTGCCGGCCCCCACCCGGCAGTGGATTCGCCAGACCCTGGCGCCGCCGGTTTCACGGGTAGCCTGGTCGTCGTCGAGTTTGATTCACTGGATGACGCAAAGGCGTGGGCCGATGCAGACC
>JAUHYO010000181.1 GCA_030426325.1 Gammaproteobacteria bacterium
GCGCAACAGGTCGCGGGCATCGGTATCGATGTATTTGAGACTGTCCAGCTTTGGCAGGATTTCCTGCAGCGAATAAAGCCCAAACATCCCGTCTATTGCATCTATCCGCATATCTATCGCGAAACTGCGCAACACTTCCTTTCGGGGTTTCCAGGGCGCGTCCTGTACGCCGTAAAAGCCAATAACCACCCGGCGGTTCTGCGACTGTTGTCTGACGCCGGCGTTCGAAACTTTGATTGCGCATCCTTGCAGGAAATCAAACTCGTACACGAAAATTGCCCGGGCGCCGAGCTGTACTTCATGAACCCGGTTCGTTTTGAGGACGACGCCCGGCAGGCCCAGGCGGAATTCGGCGTACAACATTTCCTGATAGACCATCACAGCGGGCTGGAACCCTTGATCAACGAGATCGATGTCAGCAGTGCCGTCATTTTCGCGCGAATGGCAGTCTCGCACGCATCCGCACAGGCTGACCTGTCATTCAAGTTTGGCGCGAAGCCCGCCGACATACCCTCGCTATTGACTGCCATTGCGGACAGCGGAGCCGAGCCGGCGCTTGCATTTAATGTTGGATCTGGCGTCGTGGACCCGGAGGCTTATGCTTATGCTATCGGTGTCGCGGCCGATGCCCTTGCCCGCATTCCGTTTAAAGTCCGCCTGCTCGACATTGGCGGTGGGTTTCCGAAATCCTACCCGGGACTCGTCGTTCCTCCGCTTGAGGATTTTTTCGAGCGAACTCGCAATGCAGCGAAGTCACTGCCGCTGGCGTCCGGCGGCGAGTTGCTCTCGGAGCCCGGTCGCGCACTCAGTGCGCCCGGTCTGTCCGCAATTTCATCGGTGCTATTGAAGAAACCTGACCGCGTGTACTTGAATGACGGTATGTATGGCATTTTCTGGGAGCTGCGCTTCAAGGGGCATCAACAGTATGCCAATCGGGTCTTTCGAAATGGAAAACCCTTGCAGGGTGAGACCAGGGCATTTCGAATACTCGGTCCGACCTGCGATTCGACGGACGAGTTGCCAGTGCCTGTCGAATTGCCGGCATCCATAGCCGTCGGCGACCAAATCGAATTCGGTTCCGTTGGCGCCTATAGTTTGAGTGGCAGAACCGACTTCAACGGTTTTTTCAGCGATAACATCGTCATGCTGAGTGACCCATCAGCCAGACCGCCCTCTTGATCCTTCCGGCCATCCGAGGGCCGGCAATACACGATATAATGAGCGCACCTGCCATAAGCAAAACAATAAAATCCGGGAATCACCATGGCACTTCTGTCACCGACCATACCCTTGACCGGGCATGTTGAATTCGACTCGCTCATTGAGTCGATGGCTATTTCAGGCGACGACATCGAATCCGAAAAAATCCGGTCGGAAATCTGGAGCCGCTTCGGAACCGAGGGCGCTGTGTTCATTTCAGACATGGCAAGTTTCTCCAGCACATCGCGCAAGATCGGGGTGTGCCATTTTCTGAAGCTGATTTATCGTGCACGACAGCTCATCTCACCGATCATTGCTGCGAATCATGGTGTCATGCTGAAGTGCGACGCCGACAATTGCTATGCCTGGTTTCAAAATACCGATGATGCGATCAGGGCCAGCATCGAAATCAACATCGCCTTGCTTGAAGCCAATAGCGCGACCGGGATGGCCGAGCAAATTCACCTGTCCGTTGGCATCGACCACGGGAAGGTGCTGCTGGTCGCTGATCGCGATTTTTTTGGTGACCCGGTCAACACGGCATCGAAACTCGGCGAGGATCTTGCGGGCCGCGCCGAAGTTCTGGTTACTGACCGCGCGCTGGCTACGTCAACCTATGCTCTCCCGGAGTTTGCCGAACGCATGGTCGCTCGCATTTCCGGCATTGAGATCGAATATGTCCGGCTGCCGATGACATCGGTCAGCACCGCATCCTGAAATGATCGAACCGGAACAATGCTGTATAAGCACATTTCACATTGATCTCCGGTAACCCGCCTATGTCGAATGAAGCCCTGGAAAGTTTTGCGAATGTCGTTGACCTGCTCAGGAAGACCAACCCGCAGCATCCGGTCTACTGTATCTACCCGCATGTTTATCGCCAGACGGTGGAACATTTCGTCGACGGCTTTCCGGGCCGAGTGCTGTACGCGGTCAAGGCGAATATTCACCCGGAGATCCTGAGGATTTTCACCGAGGCAGGTATCCACGAGTTCGACTGTGCGTCGCTGCGGGAGATCGAGCAGGTTCGGGAATCCTGCCCTGACGCCACGATTTACTTCATGAACCCGGTGCGCTTCAAGGGGGATGCAAAAAAAGCGCAGGAAGATTTTGGCGTGCGCCATTTTCTGATCGATCACCCCAGTGGCCTGGCGCCGCTTATTGACGAGATCGATCCTGGCAATTCCGTCATCTTCGCACGCATGGCAGTGTCGCACGCGTCGGCGCTAACCAATCTGTCGGCCAAGTTTGGCGCCAAGCCCGAAAATATCCCCTCGCTGCTGCAGGCGATCGCGGAGTCTGGCGCGGAAGCCGCGCTTGCCTTCAATGTCGGTTCCGGTGTCAAGGATCCCGAGGCCTACGCGTACGCGATCGGTATTGTGAACCAGGTGCTCACGCAACTGCCGTTCAAGATACGCTTGCTGGACATCGGCGGTGGCTTCCCAAAATCGTATCCGGGCTATGTTGTGCCACCGCTTGAAAACTATTTTGAACGGACGCGGAAAGCCGCCGAGCAATTGCCGCTCGCCGACAATGGTGAGTTGCTGGCCGAACCAGGTCGTGCACTGAGCGCGCCCGGCATGTCGGCAGTGACCTGTGTGCTGCTGCGCAAAACAGACCGCGTCTATCTGAACGATGGCATGTATGGTGCTTTCTGGGACTTACGCGTCAAGGGGCAGCTCGAATACCCGTGTCGTGCCTATCGAAACGGCGAATTGCTCCAGGGAGAAAAGAAGGCGTTTCGGGTTCTCGGGCCGACCTGCGATTCAGACGACGAACTGCCGGTGCGTATCGAGCTGCCGGCGGACATCGAAGTCGGCGATCATATCGAGTTCGGGACGATCGGTGCTTACAGTCTGAGTGGTCGCACTGATTTCAACGGCTTCTATAGCGACCGGGTGATTACCCTGACTGACACGGAGTCGCTTCCGCCCGTCTAGTCGCCCTGCCCCTCCCGCGTCGCCATCATTTGGACCGGAGCAGCCAGCGTCCTGAGAAATGCCTCAAGTTGATCGAGCTGACGTTGTGAAAAACCCAGCGGCTTGGCTTCGTTGTGGCCAATCATCGCATCCGCTGCAACATTGTAGTTTTCGAGGACATCAGCAAGGGTTGCGAACTGCCCTTTGTGCATGAACGGTGCCGTGTTTTCGAGGTTTCGAAGTGATGGCGTTTTAAAGGCGCCGATCAACGTGGCATCAGTCCTCGCGAATTCGAGTTCGTCACACGATCGCTTGTCGTCATCACTGTATTCACCTTTGCAATTAAACTCATCGAGCATGACTTCCCGAACGCCAGCCACTCGACCCTTGTCCGGTATATCACCGGGAAAGCTGATAACACCGGTATTGTGAAACTCGTGGTTCGTCAGCAAGGGACCATTGTGGCACTGCGTACAATTTGCATCGCTGATGAACAGGCGCAGGCCACGAACTTCGTCATCGCTGAACAATTCCTCCTGTCGCTCGACATCACCATTGACAAGCGCCGCAACGTAACGATCGAATCGCGATTCCCCTGGCATGATCGTGCGCTCAAATGCCTCAATGGCTTTTCCGATATTGGCAAAGACAACATTCGTGCTATGTGCGTCAGCTCGTCCTGGTTCGGGCAAACGACCGAAAAGGGACTCATAGTACTCGCGATACTGCGCATCGTCGGTGACCAGAGACCTTACCTGTTCGCGATTGAATGCGTGTTCACGCGCATCCTCAATTGGCGCGAGAGCCTGCGACCACAGACTGTCCCGGCGGCCATCCCAGAACTGCCAGGGACTGTAGGCAACCCCAACGATGCTCGGGGTATTCCGGTCAGTCGTACCAATGGCCTGCCCCTTCTGTAACCCGTCTGTGAACCGGCGAATGGGTTGGTGGCAGGTCGCGCATGAAATTCCATTGTTCGCACTGAGGCGAGTGTCGAAAAACAGGCGGCTGCCGAACTCAGCGGCGAGCGGATTGTCCGCTACCGCGTTGCTGGGGTTCGGCGGCAAATCCTGCAATGATGACAGCGACAAGGAACGCAATACCTCGACTTCCTCTGCTGTCCAGCCGGGTATCGCTTTTGGCCAGAATTGCCAGTAGGCGATGATCAGTGCGCCACAGAGCAGCGCCAATACGGACACTTTGGACCGGCTCATAATTGAAGCGGGATCATTGCGACCGTTGTACCGGACTCGGTTGCGACCCGGATAAGAATTTCACAATAGCCACTCATATGGAACCGCAAGCCTTCGAGTTTGTAATCACCGCCCCCGAGTTCTTCGGTTACCCTGGGTTTCGTGGGCAGGCCGTGATCATGCTCCGGCATTCCACCGTCAACTTCGACCCTGGCGCCCTCCACTGCTCGACCGGATTCGTCAGCGATGTGCAAAATCCAGCTGTGCATTTGATTGATTCGCGGTTGTCCGTCCGGCGCAGTAAAGCTGACGCGCAGCTCAGATGCGCTCACATCCGATATCGCAAAACACAGGCCGATGACCAGCAACGTTGCGGCGCCGCTGTTCCCGCCGAACCATTTTCCGAAGCGGCCGCTCATATAAAGGTACTGAACCTGCAGCAGCACCAGCAGACCAACAAAGAACGGCCAGTAACCAAGCCCCGTGAATCCGACCTCAAACGGAAAGACGGCCGTGTACAGCTTGCCGGTTTGCAGTTGCCGAGCCGACACGATGCCAACGAAATCGCCCTCTTCGACGAACTCGTGACTGACAAGGTAGACGTCAGGCTCGACGACCGGTTCCTGGTAGAACACGGTTACACCCTCAATATCGGCGATTTGCTCAACATCTTCGAGGCGCGCGAATCGGCCCTTGCCAGTAACATCGCGGATGATTCGGAAATCGACCTCCATTTCCGACAGCGAATCATGCTGGTACTCCATCACGAAAATGCTCTGGGTTGCCGCCGGTAAATCTTCACAGAATTGTTCCAGGCCACGGACCGCTGGCTGGTACACCTTGAAATGGGCTCGCAGGTAATTCACCTTGATGACACACAGGTCATCTTCCTCGACAACGCCACCGTGTGCCCAGGCATCGCTGTGACCTAATCCAAAGAAAAGCAGGAAAATGGCGACAATACGGTGCACAATCATCGCCCTATTCTAACCACTCTCGCCAGCACCTTAATAGAATGACCTTTCTCCTAAGCACAGTCGCGCTGCTGCTCGGACCGATTATCTATGCGGCCGCGCGTGAGAGCCGATTGCTTCGGCCTGCGCTTAACGGGCTGATCCTGTTGACAATCGCGTACATTATCGGTGTCCACATCATTCCCGAAGCATGGCGGCATGGCGGTAAATTGACGCTTCTTGTCATCGTACTCGGAATCGCATTTCCTATGATACTGGAGCGGATGTTCCGAACAGCGACGGATGCAGCACACCTCGTCATCGTCGGCATTGCAGCAATCGGTCTCCTGGTTCATGCGGTTGTCGATGGAATTGCACTATTGCCCGGGTCCGGTACCGGGCTCGCTTACGCCGTTGTGCTGCATCGCCTGCCTGTCGGCATGGCGCTCTGGTGGGCAGTCAAGCCGAGCTTCGGACAGACTGCGGCTCTCGTCGTTTTTGCCCTGGTGGTAGCGGCGACAGCCAGCGGCTATTTTGTTGGTGAGTCCCTGCTTGCGCTGGCTGACTTTCACATGCTCGCGATGTTCCAGGCATTTGTTTCAGGATCCCTGCTACACATCGTGTTATTTGGCGTGAAACACGATACTCACCAGCATCATCATTAGCGATTACTTCAGGAAGTGGCCGCGGTAGAAGATGAGCGGATCGGTTCTACGATCCTCGAACCTTTGCACACGCCCGACAATAATTTTGTGGTCGCCACCGTCGTAACGGTGCTCGGTCTTGCATTCGAAGACTGCAGAAAACTCCGGCAACAGAGGAATGCCTTCTATGCCTTCTCCGCACTCCAGTTCCAGGAACTTGTCGCCGCCACTGCTCGCAAATCGATTGCAGACGTCTCGCTGGTGCGTCGCAAGTACATTGACTGCGAAATAGTCCGCTTCGACGAATGCCGTGTAGCTCAAAGACTCCTCACCAATACTCCACAGCACCAGCGGCGGATTTAAGGACACGGAGTTGAAGCTATTCACGGTTATGCCGATTTTCTCGCCTTTCGTGTCGAGCGCTGTGACGACCGCGACGCCGGTTGCAAAGCAACCCAATGCACGGCGGTATTCAATTGAATCAAAGTCAGTCGATGACAAGTGCAACCCTTTTTCTATCGTACAAGTTATAAGTAGCGGCCAACAGCCCGCCCGCGACCAGGTGCCAGACACCCCAGACAGCCGCAATTGCAGCTGCCCCGCCAACTCCCTTGAGCTGCGCAAGCAGTATGATCAGGGCAAGGCCGGAATTTTGTATTCCAATCTCGAACGTAATGGCTCGTCGCACTGACGCCTGCCGCGTCATGAACCACGCCAAAACGGCACCCGTCATGAAGGCAGCGGTATTGTGCATTATCGTTACACTGGCGAGCAAACCGACCGCCGGCCACAAGACCGGGAAGAAATAGACGATCCCGTAGATGATCGTACCGCCGAGCACTGCCGAACCGGCAATCGTTGTCTTGCCACGGACCTCCTTCGCCCATTTCGGCGCCCGGGCAGCGACTGTCATACCC
>JAUHYO010000182.1 GCA_030426325.1 Gammaproteobacteria bacterium
GGCACTTCCCGGCCTGCCCGGTCACGCCGCCGTGCTGGTCGGCAGTTGTTCGGAAGCAACCCGCGCCCAGATCGCCGACTTTTCCGATTCTGCGACAACAATCGTTATCGACCCGATCGCGTTGCATGACGGCAGCAGTACCCGCGAATCCGTAGCCTCGGCAGCGCAGGAAGCTACTTCCCGGGGCCATGTGCTCGTCTGCTCCAGTACCGCGGCAGAGGATTTGCGGCGCTCCCAGGCACAACTCGGCGTAGCGGTATCGGCCAGGCTGGTCGAAGACGCCCTCGCCCACGTCGCCAGGCACCTGGCCGACAACGGTGTGTCCAAGTTTGTCGTCGCCGGCGGAGAAACTTCCGGCGCCGTTGCACAGGCATTGGAAGTCCGGGAGCTCCGGTTTGGCAAGGCGATAGCACCAGGAGTGCCATGGATGACGGCGCAGTTACCAAAACAGATGTGCCTCGCGTTCAAGAGTGGCAACTTTGGATCCGCAGATTTTTTTGGCCGGGCACTGGAGATGTTGCCATGACTGGCGCAAGTGAATCGAAAGCTCGGGAAGCCATCGTCGAGCATGGCAAGTCGTTACACCAGCGTGGCTTCGTTCCCGGAAGCTCCGGCAATATCAGCGTACGGCTTGCCGACGGATTCCTGGTCACGCCGACCCGTTCCTGCCTTGGCCGTCTGGACCCGGCGCGAATCGCGAAACTGGACCTGAACGGCACACATGTCAGTGGCGATCCCGCTTCAAAAGAAGCCTTCCTGCACGCTCAGATGTACAGCAAGCGTCAAGATGCCAACGCCGTGGTTCACTTGCACTCGACGCATGCCGTTGCTGTTTCCTGCCTGCGCGACCTGTCTGAAGAGCAGCCCATCCGGCCCCTGACGCCATACTTCGTCATGCAGATCGGGCGGCTCAAGGTCTTGCCATACTTCCCACCCGGCGACGAAGAACTCGCGCATGCGGTAGCCGCCGTCGCAGAGGATCACCATGCGATCCTGTTAGCGAACCACGGCCCCGTTGTTGCCGGATCAGGACTGGATGCCGCGGTCTGCGCCATCGAGGAACTGGAAGAGGCCGCCAGGCTCGACTTGCTGCTCGACGGCCGTTCCGTCAACGAGTTGACAGCAGCACAGGTCGCCACACTACAGAAACGATTTCCCAGTTAGGACGACACCATGTTTATCGTTACCGTAATTTTTGACATCAAGGCGCCGCACATAAAGGAGTTCGTCGATGCCGTTTTGCTGCAGGCGCAAAATTCACTTGAACTCGAAGATGACTGCCATGTGTTTGATGTGTGCCGGAGCGATGATTCGCCTGCGCGCATATTCCTTTATGAAAAGTATGCCGACTCCGATGCCTTCGACAAGCATCTGCAAAGCGCGCATTTCGCTGCGTTCGATGCAGAGGTTGCGCCCTGGGTCGCGGCGAAACACGTCGACACCTGGATACCAGCAGAGGCCGTAAAGTGACTAGCAGAATACGATTTGATATTGCCGTTTTGCCGGGCGACGGCATCGGTCCCGAGGTCATGCAGCCCACGATCGAAGTGTTGCAGCAAGTCGCTGCCGCCCAAAGACTCGATCTGAGCTTCGTGCATCTGGATGCAGGTGCGGCACACTACCAGCGCACCGGTGAGTCGTTGCCAACGGAATCCATGGATGCCGCTCGCGCAGCGGATGCAATCCTGCTGGGAGCGATGGGCATGCCAAGTATCCGGTACCCGGATGGCACTGAAATTGCGCCACAACTCGAGCTGCGCGAGGCGCTGAACCTGTATGCCGGCGTTCGCCCGATACGAACGATCAAAGGGCTGCCAATACCACTGGCTGACCCGCGAGCACAGAACCTCGATATCGTGTTGATACGTGAATCGACGGAAGGCCTGTTCAAATCGCGCAACCACTGCGAGATCGTAGACGACGCCATCGCGCGGGACACGCTGGAAATAACACGCACAACCAGTGAGCGCTTGTTTGATTTCTCGTTCCGGCTGGCCGCACGGCGCAAACAGCTGGGGCACGTGGGCCGTGTTACCTGCGTCGACAAGTCTAACGTGCTCGGATCCTTTGCATTTTTCCGCAAGATATTTGACGAAAGGGCACGCCTGAACCCGGAGCTCATTGCCGACCATGCTTACGTCGACGCCGTAGGGTTATGGATGGTCAAACAACCCTGGATGTTCGATGTGCTCGTTACCGAAAACATGTTCGGCGACATCCTGTCCGATGTTGGCGCCGGACTGATGGGTGGTATGGGCATGGCGCCGTCGGCTGATATCGGCGACGAATATGCCGTGTTTCAGCCATGCCACGGCAGCGCGCCCGATATAGCGGGAGAAGGCAAAGCCAACCCGATCGCAATGATTCTGTCGGCCGCCATGATGCTGGAGTGGCTCGGTGTCGAACGACAGCATGAAGGGTGCCTGGTTGCTGGCCGGCAGATAGTCAATGCTGTCGACGCAGCGTTTGCCGAAGGGTACCTGTTACCCTATGAGCTCGGCGGTACAGCAGGTACAGTGGAAATTTCTGCTGCGGTAATCGCTAAACTGGACTCGGCCGCCACCGCCTGATGGCACCGCCCTGCTATGACATGGATTGACTATTGCATAGTCGCCATTTACCTGGCGATTGTCCTCTCGATCGGTATAGCCGTGTCCCGGGGGCAGGAAACGCCGCTGAAGTATTTCCTTGCCAACAAGCAGATGCCCCAATGGGTGATCGGCTTCACGCTGATGGCCACGCTCATCAGCAGCAACACGCTCGTGGCACATCCCGCGATCGTCTACCAGAAAAGCATGATACTGGTGCCAGGTTTCCTCGTGATGCCGATTGTACTGGTAGTCGTTGCAATCTACATCGTGCCGTTCTACCGGCGAGTTGTCGGCATGAGCGCCTACGAATTCGTTGGCCGGCGATTCGGCCTTGCCGGCCGGATGTACACATCCTTCGGTTTCCTGTTGTCGCGAACCTTCGGCATCGGCGTCGCGCTGATCACAACGTCAATTGCGGTCAACGTCATGACGGGATGGGACATTGCCTATGTAATCGTCGGAATCGGCCGCTTTACCGCACTCTATACGCTGTTCGGCGGGATCACGGCGGTGGTCTATACCGATGTTGTGCAGGGCATCTTCCTGATGGTCGGCGGCCTGGCAATCCTCCTGCGGCTGCTGTTCGCACCGGAACTCGACAACGCGTTTGACGTTGTTGGCGCAGCATGGGATGCGGGCAAGTTCAGTCTCGGGTCGGCCGAGTTTTCCGTGGCCAGCCTTTACGATCCGGATGACCGGACGATCTGGATGTTTGCGCTTGCAATGACAATACAGTGGAGCCGGCGTTATATATGTGACCAGGCGATGGTTCAACGTTACCTGATCGCGCGAACGGACCGGGAGGCGGTACGCGGCACCCTGCTGGCCGCGTTGATGTCCGTTCCGGTACTCATCACGTTCAACCTGATTGGCGCTTTCCTTTTTGGCTTCTACGCGTTGAGCGGCGAGGCGACACCGGAAATCGGCGACCACGTATTGCCGCATTTTATCGTTAATTATTTGCCAACCGGACTGGTCGGGCTGATCCTAGCCGCTATCCTGGCAGCTTCGATGTCCTCAATCAGCTCCGATCTCAACAGCATCGCGACCGTCACAACCCGGGACTACTTCGCTCGCTTTTTGCCGAACCTGCGGGATCGTGCACAGCTTGTCATCGGCCGCATCGTTGTCCTTTTCGCTGGGATGAGCGCCGCATACATCGGCATCCTGATGATCCCGACCGAGAGTTCAACACCGGTAGCCGAAAAAGCCCTCGTCATCACCGTCATCGTTTCAGCGGGGACGCTGGGTATATTCAGCCTGGGATTCCTGACGCGCCGAGCGACACGACGCGGATGCTACGCCGGCATCATTGCCTGCATACTGTTTACAGCCTGGGGCGTTTTGACCGAGCCCGCCTCGCGGGTCATGGATCTTGGCGCCTTCAACTTCACCATGAACCCGATCATGATCGGAATTCTCGGTCACGTCGTGACGTTCGGCGTCGGCTACCTGGTCAGCGTAGTTGCCGGTGGATATCGTCCGGACGATGTAGACCAGCTGCGCTTTTGCAGGGCGCGTGAAAGTGCATGACAGGCCGCCTGCTGTCGACATCGCCGCGCTGCAGCGGGTCGCGCATGGACTGAATCGCCCCGAATGCGTGTTATGCACGGCTGATGGCAGCCTGTTCGTCTCGGACTGGGCCGGTGGCGTATGTCAGATCGCCCCGAATGGTCGGCAAACCCGCTACCTTGCTACGGACCGCTCGCTGCATCTGCGGCCCAACGGCATTGCGCTACAGCCTGATGGCAGCTTCCTGCTCGCCAATCTCGGCGAGGAAGGCGGTGTCTGGCGGCTTCATCGAGACGGAAACGTTGAACCCTTCGTCGTCAGTGTGGACCGCCAGGCCCTGCCGCCAGCAAACTTTGTCTTGCCGGACCGCCAGGGACGCACCTGGATCAGTGTCAGTACGCGCAGGCAGCCGCGTGCCGATGCCTATCGGCCCGACGTTGCCGATGGTTTTATCGTGGTCGTTGACGAGAACGGCGCGCGAATCGCGGCGGATGGGCTTGGCTACGCGAACGAAATACAGGTACATCCGTCCGGCGAATGGCTCTACGTCAACGAGACATTCGCGCGACGCACGTCGCGTTGCAAAATCCTGGCCGGCGACAGACTGGGTAAAATGGAGACAGTCGCAGAGTATGGTCACGGCACATACCCCGACGGACTGTGTTTCGACGAAAAAGGCGGCTTCTGGGTCGTCAGTATCGTGAGTAATCGCGTAATCCGGGTCGACAGTGAAGGTGTGCAAACGCTGATCCTGGAAGATGCCGATGAAGCACATGTCGAACGGGTGGAGCTGGCTTTTCAGAACGGGGAAATGGGCCGCCCGCACCTCGACGAGATACCCAACCGGCATCTTCGCAATGTCTCAAGCATTGCGTTCGGGGGGCCTGAAAGGCGACTATCCTACCTGGGCTGCCTCCTCGGCTCTAATCTCGTTGCCTTCGAGGCGCCTGTAGCCGGCATCAAGCCGGTTCATTGGCATTGGCATACGAGGCAGTCGCTTTGACGCAGACGAAGCACAACAGCGCACCGAAGAGCTCCAAGTCCCTGGTTGAGCTCGCCTACGAGCGCGTCAAGCAACGTATTCTCGACAACAAGTATTACCCGGGCTTCCAGGCGCTGGAACACGAGGTTGCGCAGGACCTGGGGATGAGCCGGACACCGGTCCGCGAGGCACTGATTCGACTGAAGCACGAGGGCCTGGTCGAAATGATTCCGCGGCGTGGAGTGCGCGTCGTACCGGTCCTCGCTGAAGATATGCAGGAAATTTATGACGTCCTGACGTCGCTTGAGTCGATGGCAGCAGAATTGCTGGCCAGGAAGAAGCCGGATGCCATGACATTGAAGCCGATGCGCGATGCCACCCAGGCAATGGAAGTCGCGCTCGACAATGATGACCTCGATGCATGGGCCGAAGCGGATGAGAAGTTTCACCGGGCGTTGATCGACCTCTGCGGAAACGGGCGACTGGCGCAAATGGCGAACACCGTGCGCGACCAGGGGCATCGTGCCCGCATGGTGACGCTGCGCTTGCGGGAAAAACCACTGGCATCTGCCAATGAGCATGAGCAGGTACTTCGGGCGATCGAAAAAGGCGACTGGCAGACAGCCCGAGACGTGCATTACAACCACCGGCGCCGTGCCAGTGAAGAGCTGACAGAAATTCTCGAGAAGTATCGTTTGCCGCAGTTATAGTCGTCAAATTTGGTAGGCTGCGCGCGCGTTGTCCGAAAAAAAACCAGCCGCATCCGCGGCAAGGAACTCGCCCAGCTCGGCGACCTGGCAAACTTCGGAGACCGGCCAGTTGCTGCCGTAGAGCAAGCGATCAGGACCGAACAGATTGAGCAGCACATCCAGTGTCGACGGCCAATCCGGCAACTTGCCGATGAAATCGGTTACTTTGACGTATACATTGGGGCGAACCGATATATCGCGCATGGACCCCAGCCAGCCTTCGTCGGTATGACAACCTGCGCATGGATGCCCTGCATGATCGAGAATCAGGCGGGTTCCTGCAAGACGCTCGGCCAGCTGCGCAAACGTCGCCTTCAGCGCGCTATCCGGTGCACCAAATTCTATGGTCTTTGTCAGCTTTTCGATTTTCGCCAGGTTTCGCAGCAACCGGCGACTACCGAAGTTGTAATGCGTAACCGGCCGTAAACGCAGACCGACGAATTTCGGCGACCGGGAAGCCCTCTCGAGGCGAGCCGAAAAACCGCTCTGGTCGGGCCGCAGATTGAGCACTGTTCCCAGTATTCGCGAATTGTTGCCGGCCAGCTCGAGCAACCAGTGATCGTCGACGTCGCGGCGGCTGGTTTCGACGGCGACAACGCCGGCGAGGGACTTGTCGGCAGCGAGCGCCGCGCGTTGTGCCGGTAGCGCGATTCCATCACCGTAGACCGGGCTATCAATCGGTGGCCACACGACCCCGTCCCCGCGTGTCGCATCGAAGAAATGCACGTGACTGTCAATGATTTTCATTGGTATAGAACACTACCTGAAAGAACTCGGCTGGTCGCACTTGCGATCAGGCACAGCGCACCCTAGTATTTTCCTGACCCCGCGCTGTTTCGACATCGGGCCATACCAATAACGAGAAATAGCCGATGGCCGGAGCCAGCCTCTTTACACTGCTCGACGACATTGCGACC
>JAUHYO010000183.1 GCA_030426325.1 Gammaproteobacteria bacterium
CGGTGCTGCGGCACTGGGTCGGCCCGCGTAGTAAAGTTGCTGGTGATTTTTCAGCGGTTCCTGCAGACGATGTTTAATTTGATACCAGGCACCCTGGTTCAGTGGTTCTTCCTGACACCAGATAATTTCTTCAACGTGTTCGTAATGCGACAAAAGATTCGCATACTCATCAATTGGAAACGGATACAGCTGCTCAATACGTATCAGCGCAATATCGTCGATATCGTGAATTTCTCGCGCTTCAAACAAATCGAAGTACACCTTGCCGCTGCACAAAACGATCCGCCGGGTTTTCTTTGCGTCAATCGATTCGATTTCAGGAATCACCAGCTCGAACTTGCCGGTCGACATGTCGCTAATGTTGGATACGGACAACTTGTGCCGCAACAGGCTCTTTGGTGTCATGACGACCAACGGCTTCCGATATTTGCGAACCTGCTGGCGCCGAATCATGTGGAACATTTGTGCCGGCGTGGAAGGTACACAGACCTGGATATTGTGTTCAGCACAAAGCTGAAGGAATCGTTCCAGCCGGGCTGACGAATGCTCCGGACCCTGCCCTTCGTAACCATGAGGCAGAAACATCGTGAGACCGCACAGCCGTCCCCATTTCGCTTCGCCCGAACTGATGAACTGATCGATCACAACCTGTGCGCCGTTCGCGAAGTCGCCAAACTGGCCTTCCCAGATGACGAGCGTGTTCGGCTCGGTACTGGCGTATCCGTATTCGAAGCCAAGCACCGCTTCTTCCGACAAGAACGAGTCGATGACACGAAACGAATCCGGGCGATCGATAACGTGCGCGAGCGGAATGTATTCCTCGTTATTGACCTGGTTGTGGACCACGGCATGACGATGGAAAAATGTGCCTCGCCCGCTGTCCTGGCCGATAAGGCGCACATCGTGCCCGTCTTGAAGCAACGCCGCATACGCCATGGTTTCGGCAAATCCCCAGTCCATGGGCACTTTGCCGGCGACCATCTTGACGCGCTCGTCGATGATACGTTGAACTCGACCGTGTGGCTTGAATCCTGCCGGCAGCTGCGTAATCACCTTGCCGAGTTCAGCAACCGTCTTGGGACTGATTGACGTGTCGGTTTCGTCATCCCACTCCGAATGCAAATACGGAGTCCAGTCAACCGTGTATGCGTTGCCGATCATTCCGAGCGACGCTTCCTGGACCGGTTCACCGCGGTCAAGGCGATCGCGATAGGCATCCTGCTGCGCTGCAACAGCATCGGCCGTTGTGATCTGGCGTTCTATCAGGCTGTCGGCATACAAGGCCCGGGTCGTCTTGTGATCGCGAATGCGTCCGTACATGATCGGCTGCGTTGCTGCCGGCTCATCAGCTTCGTTGTGCCCATGGCGTCGATAGCAAACCAGGTCGATGACAACATCTTTTTTGAATTTCTGGCGATACTTCAACGCCAGGCGCGTGACAAATATAACCGCTTCCGGATCGTCCCCGTTGACGTGAAAAATGGGCGCCTCGATCATTTTTGCAACGTCGCTGCAATAGTCGGTAGACCGGGCGTCCGACGGCCGGCTGGTCGTGAAGCCAATCTGATTATTGATCACGATGTGCACGGTACCGCCGGTTCGAAAACCGTTGATCTGCGACATCTGGAAAGTTTCGGTCACAACCCCTTGTCCGGAAAACGCTGCATCGCCATGGATCAATACCGGCAAGACTTCGTTTCGCTCGGAATCACCGCGCCGTTGCTGGCGAGCCCGCACGGAACCTTCAACGACGGGATTGACGATTTCGAGGTGAGATGGGTTGAACGCCAGTGCAATGTGCACGTTGCCGCCCTCGGTCTTCATATCGGCCGAGAACCCTTTGTGGTATTTCACATCGCCGGAGCCCTTCAGCTCGGCGAGGTCGTAATTGCCCTCGAACTCCTCGAACAACTCTTCTGGCGATTTGCCAAGAATATTAACGAGTACGTTGATGCGGCCACGATGTGCCATACCAATGACAATTTCTTCGATGCCGGCAATGCCGCCCTGATGAATAATGTCGTCGAGCATCGGAATCAGGCTTTCGCCACCTTCTAGCGAGAATCGCTTCTGCCCGACGTAGCGGGTATGCAGGTAGCGCTCGATGCCTTCAGCGGCCGTCAGGCGTTCGAGTATGTAAGTGCGTTCCTCATCAGTGAGTGTGTCGGCCGCCGCACCCTGCTCAAATCGCTTGCGGAGCCACAATCGTTCACGAGCCTTAGAAATATGTGCGAATTCCGCACCGATTTTGCCGCAGTAGATACTCTTAAGGAGTGCCAGGATATCGCGCAACTTCATGCGCTGATTGCCCTCACCGGCAAGGCCACCTGTGAAGAACTCCAGGTCCATGTCCGACTCGGTCAGGCCCAGGTAATCAAGCTTCAGAACGCCAGGTACCCGACGCTCCTGCAGCCCGAGCGGATCAATCTGTGCAATCTGGTGCCCTCGCAGGCTGTACACCTGGATCAGGCGAGAAACGGCCGCCTGTTTTTCGCCGGAGGCAACCTGGGCGCCAGACCGGCTAACGGGCTTGCCCGACCTGCGGCCATTTCGCGACTCCTTGAGCAATTTTTCACGAATGACCGAATGCGCAATTTCTGTTTCGGCATCGCCCAAGGACTCAAAATAATCCCGCCATCCCGCAGGCACGGAGTCGGGTTGCTCAAGAAAAAGTTCATACAGTGATTCAACGGCAGTCGCGTTGGCACCGAACAACGGCGTCGAAGCCAGGCGTTCTTTTAAAGATTCACTCATGTTTTCAGGGACTTACGCTGCCCAATCGTCCCGCGGTCCGAGAACCATTGCTGGGGCAAAAAAAGGTGCGCTAGTTTATCGCAAGCGCGCATTAGTTGGAATTTATTGCAGCGAGCCCGGCTTTACAACCTGTTGAAAAGATTGACCAGTTCGTAACAAACAAGGCAGGCGTACATTGTGAAGAAAACGGTAAGCATCAATCCGGTCCGGACGCGATTCAAGAAACGGGCCTTGGCCAGAAAAACCAGCACCAGGATGCCGAAGGCTGTCATCGCCAGTTTGATACCGGTAAACCAGGCCGTGCCCCGCTCCATAGCTGCCTGCATGAAGGGGTTGGCTTCGTACATTCCCAGGCCCATCAGCTTCAGCGTAAGAAACGCGTCTGCACACGACAGCAGCATTGTTCCGGTCGCAAGAAAGAACAGCCACGGATGTCCCCAGTCAAGAAAAACAACCGCGTCGTCGACTGCCCGCCGATGAGTGAGACGGCGCGAACGCGCGAAGCCGTAGAAGACTGTCCTCCAGGAAAACTCACGGCGGTCCTTTTCAATGCGATCCTTCGGCAATGCCTGACTTAATTCCATGTTTCCTCGACTTGTGATGTTTTTTCAATAAGGTAGGCGATCAGCTCGTCGCGGTCCCTTTGCCGTGATACGCCGGCAAAGCTCATGCGATTTCCTGGCAAGAACGTCGCTGGCTGCTCCAGCCACGCATCCAGTGCCCTGGGCGTCCAGATAAAATTCGAACTATTGAGTACGGAAAGGACATCGCCGCCGCAATGATGTGTAACCTGTAGTGGTGCGTCACGTCCCGTCCGGGTCAATTTTTGAGTGCTGTTAATATAAAGTAATTCGTCATGCTGCGCCTGATCGCGAACCGTTTGGTATCAACTGCAATTACCTTCGCAACTCGGTGCGCAGCTTTTTTGTATAATTTACCGATGTAAACCGGCAAAGAGCACACAATGAAAGCTTTTGACGGCATAACCGCAGACGGACAAGCCGTGCATTATGTTGACAGGAAGCGCTGGCTTTGGCTCCTGTCCGTAATCCATCCGCTGCAGCCTTTGGTGTTTCTCTGGTTTCACGCGCAAAGCGGAAACGATCTTTGGCTCATCTTGCCGTTTATTCTGAATTATGCGGTGGCACCAGTCATCGATTGGGCGATCGGCGAAGACCGGCACAATCCACCTGAAGAAATCATTCTGCAACTGGATCGGGATCCCTACTACCGGCGGCTCACCTATATCATCGTACCTCTGCATTTTCTGAGCTTTATCGTGGTTGCGGTTTACGCCGCCTTGCAGCCGCTCAGTTGGTGGGCGTTCGTATTGCTCGCCGCGTTTTCCGGTCTGTTGGCCGGATTGGCGATCAATACCGGGCACGAGCTTGGTCACAAGAATACAAAGCTTGAGAAATGGCTGGCTCGAATCGTGCTGGCAGTACCCGGATACGGTCACTTCACAGTGGAACACAACCGAGGACACCACAAATACGTGTCAACGTTTGACGACCCGGCAAGCGCCCGCATGGGTGAGAGTATTTACAAATTTGCACGGCGAGAAATTCCAGGCGCGTTCGTAAATGCCTGGTCGATCGAGGCGGAACGGCTTAATAGCCGTGGCAAATCGACATGGCACTACAGTAACCAGATTCTGCAGTCCTATGCAATCACCCTGGCGATTGCGGTTCTGCTCGTGTCGGCGCTCGGATGGAAAATGATCCCGTTCCTGATCATTCACAGCGCGGCGGCCTACTGGCAGTTGACCAGCGCGAACTACATCGAGCACTACGGCCTGCTCCGGCACAAGGATGCCGACGGCAAAATCGAGCGATGCGCTCCTCACCATTCCTGGAACAGCAACCACATCTACAGCAACCTGGTTCTGTTTCACCTGGAACGTCATTCGGATCATCACACACATCCACAACGGCGCTACCAGTCACTTCGACATTTCGACGACCTGCCGCGACTGCCGAACGGTTATTTCGGCATGTACGTGCTCGCCTACCTGCCGTGGCTGTGGTTCAGAGTCATGGACAAACGCCTGATGGCACTTCCGCATGTCAATGGCGATCTCGACAACGTGAACATTGACCCGGACGCACGTCCGTCGATTTTTCTGCGCTGGGGTCGCGACAAGATGGCGGAACCGACCTACACGGACCTTTCCGGTTTGTAGATAGAACTGTTTCCGGTCGAATTCACAAGATACGCCCAGTGACGCGTACTGCACCACGCGGCAATGTTGGGGAATGAGCAGTCACCGAATCACAGCCACAACAATCGTTGCTCTCATCGTTGCCACTACTGCTGCCTTAATCGCACGAACGCTCGTGCAAAAGCACCTACTTGCCGCCGGGTATGGAGCCGCATTCGTATCGGACCTTTCGTACCTCGTTGTTCCATTCATTCTCTTTATGCTTCTGTTCCCGATCTGGAATTCGGAAAAACGCTACATCAAGGCGCAGTTTAGACGCGCTGACTTAAGCTGGAGAATCGCCCTTCGTGCTATTACAATCGGCGTACTGTTTCGAGTTGCATGGTGGAGTCAGCTTTTTGCCGGCATTTCATTTGGTATTTATCGAACGCCGAATACAAGCGAAATCATGCCTTTCGCACTGGCCTTTCATTGCCCGCCGGTGATTGAGATCGGACTGGGACTGGTAGTAATGGCGGCAATTGTTCCTCTGATTGAGGAAACATTTAATCGCGGCTATATCCAAGGGGCCTTGAGGGATCGCGGATTTGCTCTATCGGTGTTCGTCGGCGCGACCGTTTTTACGATTTTTCATACCTATGCTTCCTGGCCATTTGTTTTCGTAGCTGGCCTGTTATTCGGTACACAGTATTGGATCGCCGGATCGCTATGGCCATCGCTGATTACCCACGCAACAATCAACGGATTGATCCAGATAGATTGGCGCTGCGTGAACGGGCAATGGTCACCCAAGGCTGACTCGCCGGACCTTGTGTTGCCGGCAATGGTTGCATCGGCCAGTTTGATTGCAAGCTCGCTGGCAATACTATTCCTCATAAACCGCATGGCTACCGGAGCGCGCATCGCGCCCCGATAGCGCAACTTCAGAATGCGTTAGCAATTCTTTCGATCACATGAGATGTGGCAGCGACCAATCCTTCGTAGATTTCGACTAGGTCTTCGCCCAATTGCGACGGCTCAGTAACCCCGCCGTAGTTATTACCACCGCCCGAACACTCATCTCCAGCGCCCGATACCAGGCCAATCTCGCTCGTTGTTAATACCCGCATTTTCAATCTCCTTTTGATTAATGGTTTGCGCTTCCTGCGCACATTCACTGTAGATGGCCTCTATGTTCACTGCTGTTCGTGAAACCGGGGAAACTTCAAAGATTTGACATATTGCTGCAACTCGTCGTGCTTGTGATCTGCCGCACAGTCGAATTCGGCTGCCGCGCTTATCCTTCGAACTGATTTCACGCTGCGGGCAATCCGGGAACTCAAATGAGCAAAATCAAATGCAAAGCGATGCTGGTCACGCTGCTCCTCACCGTGTGCGGCACAGCCAGCGCGGACTTCGGCGTTGGCTTTAAAGCGGGAACGCTGGGGCTCGGTATTGAAGGCCGCTGGAGCCCTCTGCCGTGGCTTGATATGCGCCTCGGGGCCAATCAATACGACTA
The DNA here is from genome assembly GCA_030426325.1 of Gammaproteobacteria bacterium. Classification (GTDB taxonomy): domain Bacteria; phylum Pseudomonadota; class Gammaproteobacteria; order Steroidobacterales; family Woeseiaceae; genus UBA1847. The sequence continues at coordinate 6,414 of JAUHYO010000183.1, forward strand.
CGACACGTCCGGGTCCCAGGCAGGTATTAACTACGACGCGACGTTTGCCCTGGACAATTACTACCTGACCGGCAACTTCCGCTTTCCGCTGAGTCCGTTTCGCATCACAGCGGGCGCCTATCAAAATGGCAACGAAGTACAGATGACAAGCCTGGATACTGCCGGCGCCAGTTTCACGATTGGCGATGACACTTTCTCCGCGGCGGATGTCGGACAGCTGGTCAGCGTGACGTCGTTTGACAGCACGTCGCCCTACGTCGGCGTCGGCTATGATTTCGAAATTTTCGGCAAGGTTGGACTCAACCTGGATTTCGGCGTGCTTTG
>JAUHYO010000184.1 GCA_030426325.1 Gammaproteobacteria bacterium
TTCAGGCGCAAGTCCGAAGTAAAACCTCTCGTTGTTTTGAAACATTGCGACCGCTTCGGAGACCGCGGAATGCGCCTTGTTCCGGTCGAGGGGTATGCCGCCGAGCGCACGTAGCAGCGAACCGAGCGGGAACCAGAACAGGGCCGACTTCGCAAAAAATCGAATATCGATGCCGATGGCCACTTTGTAGATCAGCGCCCAGATGCCATCCCAGTTCGACGTGTGTGGCGCCGCGATAAATACGGCTTTCGGGACGTCCGGTATTTCCCCAATCGGAGTCCAGCCTCCCAGCCATAACAATGCTTTGGCGATTGAACGAAGCATCAGGAACTCTCGCCCGTTTTAAGCTTGCCTGTCGAACGCATTCGGCGCGCAATGCTGGGCAACAATGTCAGCGTCACGAAAAGGCATCCTGCCAATGCGAGTGAGGCTTGCGACCCGAACCGGATCAAAGAAGGACTCTGAGAGACCACGAACGTGCCGAATGCGGCGATAGAGGTGGTCACGGTGACGATGATCGCGAGTCCGGTTTCCGCGAACACTTCCTCAATGTCTCCATCGTGCCGTCGCCAGGAGGCAAAAAAATGCACGCCGCCGTCCACGCCAATGCCGAGGACCAGCGGAGCGATTGCGATCGTAACAGCTGACACCGCAATGCCAAACAGGCTCATGAGGCCTGCAAGCCACACAAGTGCAAGCGTCAATGGAGCGAGGATCAACAACGGCAACACGAAACTGCGGGTGCCGAGAAGTAACACGAGGAAAATCGCGATGGCCGCGAATGGCATGACTCGCGGGACGTCGCCGCCCAGCAATTCATCGATGCGCGAATTCAATGCGGGAGCCCCACTGACCTGCCAGTTGCCGAGACCCTCCGCGCTAATCCACGCGTCCAGCTCGGAAATCGTCCGGTCGTAATCGGCGCGTATGAACGGATTGGATACCGGGTGTACCTGCAACAGGCCATCGACCTCAGGGACTGCCATGATCGAATTGATATCGACCGGTCGATCAGTCGCGGCCAGCAGCTCGATGGCGTCATCCGCGTTGTCGAATAACAGCAATAGCGGTGATGTGCTGAGTTCGTGTTCTTTCGCGATGCGCTCCTGCAAGTCGCGTGACGGCAGGCCGCTGGTCTCGAGCTTGTGGTTGTCGCTCAGCATTTCCAGGCTGCTGGCACTGAACGATGCGAGGACAGCCAGGCCGACGGCAACGAGGGAAATTGCGACACCGTGTTTTTCGACACCTTGTGCGAGCCGCCGCACCGGCGCGTCAAAAGCGGCACTTCTTACCAGCCAGTGCTCCGGGCAGTACAGCAGGACCAGTGGCAGCAATCCCATGCAGGCGGCAAATACGCCCAAAGTGACCAGCGCGCCGGACCAGCCCAGATCAACGAATCCGCTGAGTTCTGCGCGAGTCAGCGCAACAAATGTTATGGCTGTCGTCAGACTGGCAAGGGTTATCGGACGAAGCATTCGGTTCCAGGCGAGCAACACCGCACGATCGCGGGGCATTTTGTCGTGTGTCATCGCGTAGCGGCAGGACTGGATCATGTGAATGCAGTGATCGATACCGATGCCCAGCAATAGCGTCGGTACAGTTGCAGCGAGCAGCGTGAGTTCTGTGCGAATCAGGCTGTACGCCGCCAGACCCCACGCGATCCCAAGCCCGACCGGAATCATCATGAAGAACGCGAGCAGCCCGATTCGATAGACGAATGCGAACAACAGGGTGACAAAAATGACGGCCAGAACAATCGCCACACGCAAGTCATGATCAACGCGACTCTGCATTTCGAAAACGATTGCAGGCGTTCCTGTCAGGCCGCAATTCAGCGATGCCGCACCGAGAATGTCCGAGGCTTGCAGGATGATCGGCTTCGTTTCATGCCAGTCCGATGCATCGACCGCAAGCGAAAAACCGTAGACCGGTGATGTGCCGTTCTGAAGATAGGATCGCGTGTGTTCCTTCACACCGTCGAGCGCCGTGAGCTTGCCGATGGTGGCACGATCGAGCACAGTGTCCGGATCGCACACGACCAGCAGTTCCTCAAGTCCGGGCGTATTTTCCGAGAGCCGGTCGAAAAGGCGCACCGTTTTGTCATTCTGACCGAGCAGGCCGTAGACATCCGCTTCGATTCTGAGGTCGAGCAGCAATACAATAGAAGCAATTGTGAGTATTACTCCCAGAACGGCAACGGGCATCGTAGGCCACGATCGAGTCATCTTGGACCGCAGGCCATGATCAGTAGAGGAATCGCCATCGACGCAGATTACGCAAGACCTGCGAATTGTACAAACGCACAATTGTTGCTGCTTGGCCTGGCAGTGCTGCTTTTGGCGGCCGGCTGCGTCAGTGCACCGTTCGATTATCCTCGCGAGAAAAGTTTTGCCATCAGCCCGGATGAGGACACAGCCCTGGGGCGGCAGGTGCAGTTGTGGCAACAGCAGAATCCCGGACCGTCAGGGTTCTTCCCGCTGGTTTCGGGGACCGATGCACTCGGCGCGCGGCTGCGGCTGATTGACAGTGCCGAAAAAAGTATCGACGTGCAGTACTTCCTGATGAAGGGTGACACGGCGGGGCAGGTATTTACTGCCGGCCTGCTGCGCGCGGCCGATCGGGGCGTCCGGGTTCGCTTTTTGCTCGATGATATTTTTACTACGGTCAAGGATGTGGAGCTGGAATTGCTCGACGCCCATCCGAACATCGAAGTTCGCTTGCACAATCCGATCTCCCGTCGCGGTATCGGTGCCGTCAACATGGTGGCCACTTTCCTGCGCGCGAATCGCCGAATGCACAACAAGTCCTTCACCGTGGACAACCAGATCACGATTGTTGGCGGCCGAAACATCGCAAACGAGTACTTCAATCTCAAGCGCCAGGGCGAATTCATGGATCTCGACATGATCGGCATGGGTCCGGTGGCAGCCGACGTGTCCGATGTATTCGACCGATTCTGGAATCATAGCCGCTCGGTTCCAATGCATGCCTTCGCGCAACGCTTCACTGCGGAAGACCTGGAACGCGCCAGGCAAAAAATCAGTGATGCGAAAAAGGCTCGAAGCGAGCTGGTTTACAACACGGCCGTCTATACGGGCCTGGTTCAGGCGATGATCGGAGGCGGCCAGTCGTTTTACTCGGCCGAGGCGACCGTAGTCACCGACGAACCGGACAAGTTGATAACCAAAGTGTCGACCGACCAGATGCGACTGATTCAGAGTCTGCGTAAGGTCATCGACAAGGCCGAACACGAGGTCATCGTTTTCACTCCCTATTTCGTACCGGGACGCGACGGCGTTGCTTTTTGGAAATCCGTCATCGACAAAGGCGTCCGTGTCGTGCTGATTACAAATTCCCTGGCATCGAATAACCATACGGCGGTTCACGCGGGCTATGCGAAATACAGAAAGCGCATCATCGAAGCGGGTGTCGAACTGTATGAAGTAAGAGCCGACGCGCTCAATAGCAACGGGTCAATATTGACGCTGCACACCAAAGGCATGATTATCGATCGCGAGACGGTATTCATCGGCTCACTCAACCTGGATCCACGGTCCATCGAAATCAACTCGGAGATGGGCATGTTCATTACCAACGCCGATCTTGGAGAGTCGATGGCCGAGCAGGCGCTGAAGCAGTTTGACAGCGTGGCCTACCGTGTAGAGCTGGATGAGCGGCGCCGGCTGCAATGGCGTGCGACAATCAGTGGTGTCGAAGTCATCGAACACTCGGAGCCCAAGGCGTCACTGATGCATCGGTTTCGAGCGTTTCTGTTACGCATTGTGCCGGAGAATCAACTTTGATCGAAGAGCAGCAAACGTGAGGACATCGGGCTGGATGAAGCGGCAGCCGTGGTTCTGGCCCATGAAGCTGTTTCTGAAGCGCGTTTCCGGCAAGGAGTTGTGGCTCAAGCCGGAGATCGATGTTGAGACGATCGAAACAGCCGACTGGCGCTTTATCGGCAGCCGGCTGAACCAGAACTCGATCATTTATTCTCTGGGTGTTGGTGACTCCATCGAGTTCGATCTTGACCTGATCAAGCGTTTCAAAGCGACGGTGTTTGCCTTTGATCCCACACCGTATTCGATGGAATGGGTTTTCAGCCAGGACCTGCCGGACCGGTTTGTATTCAAGCCCTGGGCGGTGGCTGGCGCGGATGGCAAGTTGCGCCTGTACCGGCGCGTCAACCGGCAAGGGAAAAGCGCCGAAGTGATGTGGACCGCCGACAAGGAAGCCGGCGATCCAGACGATTTTATCGATACGCCGGCCTACACCGTGGCTGCAATCATGGAATTGCTGCAGCACGACAAAGTCGACCTGCTGAAAATGGATGTTGAAGGTGCGGAGTACAGCATTCTCGAAGGCCTGAAAGACGCAAGGCGACTGCCGGAGCAGCTGCTGGTCGAGTTCCATCATCGCTTTCCCGGCATTGGCAAGGCGCGCACGGCCGAGAGCATCGCAATGTTGCGAGGGCTCGGCTACAAGATATTCGGCCTATCGGAAACCGGCCGCGAAATAGGCTTTGTGCTGGATCGCCCGACCTGAGTCAGGGTCGCCCGAGATAAGCCGAAACCAGCCCAGCTGCGAGCAAGGTCCAGCCGAGTAGTGGAACGGCGCCGAGCGTAAGCACCAGGCACCCGGAAAGTGTCGCCGTCGCGGCCGCTGTCAGCCAGTAACGTTGTCGACGCTGCGCGGCCAGCTGCATGCGCATCTTCTCGAGCTCCCCGGACTGCATTTCGAACTGAAACTGCCCGTCGGACGCCTGTTCGCCAAGCTGTTTCAGTATCGTTGGCAAATCCCGCAGTGCATCGCGAAGCTGTGGCAGATTCTCACGCAGATCACGGAGCATCGCCCGCGGGCCGACTTGCTCATTCATCCAGCGCTTCATCACCGGATGGGCGGTTTTCCACAAATCCAGCTGCGGATACAGTTGCCGGCCGAGGCCCTCGATGTTGAACAAGGTTTTGTGCAGCAAAATCATCTGCGGCTGAATTTCGACATTGAAACGCTGCGCCACCCGAAAAAGGCGCATTAACAATGCAGCGAATGAAATTTCCGCCAACGGCTTGTTGAATATCGGCTCGCATACCGTACGAATCGCCGTCTCGAGTTGGTCGACGCGGGTCCCGGCGGGAACCCAGCCGCTGTCGAGATGCAGTTTTGCAATGCGATGGTAGTCACGGTCGAAAAATGCGAGGAAGTTCTCCGCCAGGTAACGCTGATCTTCAGGACTCAGCGTGCCGACGATACCAAAGTCGACTGCAGCATACTTTGGCCGGTCCGGGTCGGTCGTAATGACGAAAATATTTCCCGGGTGCATGTCGGCGTGAAAAAAGTTGTGGTGAAACACCTGCGTGAAAAATATTTCCACGCCGTTTTCGGCGAGCACCTGGATATTCGCACCGGCGGCTTCAAGTGCCGCCATGTCACTGATCGGTGTGCCGTAGATGCGCTCCTGCACCAGGACTTCAGGGCGACAGTAGTCCCAATAGACATCCGGCACGTAGAGCATGTCGTTGCCTTTGAAGTTGCGCTTTAGCTGCGCCGTGTTGGCTGCCTCGCGCATCAGGTCCAGCTCGTCGATAATCGTATTCTCGTACTCATCGACCACTTCGAGGGGCCGGAGCCGCTTGCCATGTTCCCAGTAGCGGTCGGCCAGTCCCGCGATAAGGCGCAATACGGCAAGATCATTTTCGATCTGGTCCTGCACCCCCGGGCGAAGGATCTTGACGATGACCTCGTGCCCGGTTTTCAGTTTCGCTGTGTGGACCTGTGCGATAGAAGCGGCGGCCAGCGGTTCCGGGTCGAATCGTTCAAACACATCATCGACGGATTCGCCGTAGGCTTTATCAATGATTGCAATGGCTTCGTCGGCGGGGAAAGGCGGCACCGCGTCCTGCAACTTCGCGAGTTCATCGGCGATATCCCGCGGCAACAGGTCCCGCCGCGTCGACAGTGCCTGGCCGAACTTGACGAATATCGGCCCCAGTTCTTCGAGCGCGAGTCGAATTCTCTCGCCGACCGGCGCCGACCTTTTTCGGCGAGTGGGCGACAGGTAAAAAATGAATCGCAGCGGGCGCAGCAGGTGCGTCTCTTTTATGATGTCATCCAGGCCGTACTTCAGGAGCACCCGCTGGATTGCAAGCATGCGAAACAGGGTTCGTCGGGTTGTCACGCTAGTCGCCGCCCTGCAGCCGGTTCAGCCGTGCCTCGGTACGCGCGAGGTCGTCGCGGAGCGTATTGACCTCGGAGGAAAACCTTTCGAACTCATAACGACTGGGCGCATCGCGGCTTTCTTCCTGCAGGTATTCGCGAATATTGTCACCCATTGTTCGCCGGGCTTCACGTCCCCAGCGCCCGAGCCCGCGGGCAATTTCTCCGAGGCGATGCGCAGCAATATCGCCAACGACGCCGGCGAGTTCTTCTTCGGGATCCGGTTTCGCGAATCGGAGCAACTGCTGGAAGCTCCCGGCAATTTCCGCATCACCACTCAGTGACAGGCTGCCGTCGCGGATCGCCCGTTCGCCGGACGAGCCTGCCATACGCGCGAGCGTTATCAGGGACCCCTCGACAATCACATCCGGTTCTTCGTTTGTCGCGGGCTGGACGTCGATCAGATCGTCGTGGATCACAAAACAGGCGGCAAGTTCGGTGTTACGGACGCGGACGGCGATGATTTTTCCCGATAACAGACCGCAAAGTTCGCGAGCCGGTGTGGATT
>JAUHYO010000185.1 GCA_030426325.1 Gammaproteobacteria bacterium
TGGTGCTCGATGTGACCGGCTGCGCGCATCTGTTCGGCGGCGAAGAGGGTCTGCTGCGGCAGGTCGACCAGGCGCTGACCCGCCGCGGTCTGCAGGCCGTCATGGCGCTTGCCGGAACGATCGCCAGCGATGAAGTGACAGTCGAAGATATTGAAGCAGTCGATACGTCTTTCCCCGGATTCTGCCCCCTGATGACCAGCATCGGCATAAAAATTGACACACTAACGGGGCATTAGCGTGGCAGTCACCGTCATTGCAATTGATGGGCCCAGCGGGTCGGGGAAGGGCACGATTGCCCGGCGGGTGGCTGGCGCACTGGGGTTCCACCTGCTGGACAGTGGCGCCCTGTATCGTCTGACAGCGATTTCAGCCCTGAAGCAGAATGTTGCGTTCGATGACGTAGCCGGACTGGCCGCGGTGGCCCGGGATCTAGATGTTGAGTTTGATAGCAACGACGCGGGCGGCGAGCGCATTTTGCTGGCTGGAGTCGATGTCACGCGGGATGTTCGCAAGGAATCCACGGGTGCCCTGGCGTCCAAAGTAGCCGTGATTCCAGAGGTCCGGGCCGCGCTGATCGACCGTCAGCGAGCCTTCCAGAGGCCGCCGGGATTGGTGGCGGACGGGCGGGATATGGGAACCCAGGTGTTTCCCTCGGCCGCACTCAAAATATTCCTCACGGCCAGTGCCGAGGAGCGGGCCCGAAGGCGCCATAAGCAGTTGAAAGACAAAGGGATGGATGTTAGCCTTGCCGCCCTTTCACGGGACATTGAGGTCCGTGACCAGCGGGATTCCGAGCGATCGGTCGCCCCGTTGAAGCCAGCCGAGGATGCCAGGATTCTGGACTCGTCCGGCAGGTCCATCGAATCGGTAACACAAACCGTGCTGGACTGGGTCGCCGAACTTTAAAATCTCACGATAGGTAAATGGACAGGATCGGACAGGATGTTCGCTCCTTTTTTTGTTATTGACGTTGCTAGCAGGAAGCTAAAAACGATTGGGTGGGAACCTGAGTTCCCTTGGATTTCTAACATGTCAGAAAATTTTGCTGAATTATTTGAAGAAAGTTTTGCCAGTCAACAGATAAAACCCGGTGCCATCATTACCGGCACTATCGTGGCAATCAATGACGATGTCGTAATCGTCAGCGCAGGTCTCAAATCCGAGGCCGTAATCCCGAAAGAACAGTTTAAGAACGACAAGGGCGAAGACGGCGGCATCGCGGTAGGCGATACAGTCGAAGTTGCATTGGATGCCGTTGAAGACGGCTTCGGTGAAACCAAGCTCTCGCGTGAAAAAGCAATTCGCGCGCGCACCTGGATTGATCTTGAGAAAGCCTTTGAAGAAGGCGCCGTGGTTGAAGGCGTAATCAATGGCCGTGTTAAGGGTGGTTTCACCGTCGAAATCGACCAGGTCCGTGCATTCCTGCCGGGCTCTCTTGTCGATGTTCGCCCGGTTCGCGATCCCGCTTACCTCGAAGGTAAGGAACTCGAATTCAAGGTTATCAAGCTGGACCAGCGCCGCAATAATGTTGTTGTTTCACGACGCGCCGTTGTCGAGAAAGAATACTCTGCCGAGCGTGAAGCGCTCCTGAAAGAACTTCAGGAAGGCAGTATGGCGAAGGGTATCGTCAAGAACCTCACCGACTACGGCGCATTTGTCGACCTCGGTGGAATCGATGGCCTTCTGCATATCACCGACATGGCCTGGAAGCGCGTCAAGCATCCTTCCGAGGTTGTCGAAGTGGGCCAGGAAATCGATGTCAAGATCTTGAAGTTCGACCGCGAACGTCAGCGTGTATCGCTTGGCATGAAGCAGCTCGGCGAAGATCCGTGGCAGGATCTCGCTCGACGTTATCCGCCGCAAACGCGCATGTTCGGTAAAGTCACGAATATCGCTGACTACGGCTGCTTTGTCGAAATCGAAGACGGCGTCGAAGGGCTTGTCCACGTTTCCGAAATGGACTGGACCAACAAGAACGTCAATCCATCACGCGTTGTGCAGGTCGGCGAAGAAGTTGAAGTCATGGTTATCGAGATCGACGAAGAACGTCGTCGTATTTCACTGGGCGTTAAACAGTGCAAGTCGAATCCATGGGCCGAATTCGCGGCAACCTTCGATCGTGGCGACAAAGTCTCCGGTCAGATCAAGTCAATTACCGACTTTGGCATCTTTATCGGTCTGGACGGCGGAATCGACGGCCTCGTACACCTGTCTGACATTTCCTGGGACCTGCCCGGTGAGGAAGCCGTGCGGAACTACAAGAAAGGCCAGGAAATCGAAGCCGCTGTATTGGCGATCGATGCGGAGCGTGAGCGCATTTCGCTGGGCATCAAGCAGCTTGAGAAGGATCCATTCTCAGGCTGGCTGGCAGCCCATCCGAAGAACTCGATTGTTACCGGCACCGTGACGGAAGTTGACGCCCGCGGCGCAACGGTCGACCTCGGCGATGGCATATTTGGTTCCTTGCGCGCATCTGAGCTGGCTCGCGGCCGGGTAGAGGACGCGCGTACGATGATCAAGGTGGGCGAGGTCATTGAGGCCAAGTTCACCAATGTCGACCGCAAGACGCGCTCTATAGCGCTTTCCATCAAGGCCAAGGAAGTCCACGAAGAGCAGGAAGCGGTCAGCAGCTATAACTCCGACTCCGGTGCAGCCCCGGCGGGCACCACGCTCGGCGAGCTCTTGAAGGAAAAGATGTCAGGCGGAAGTAAGTAATAAGTAAAAAAGCTAGCCCGGACTACCCAGTCCGGGCTATTATTACCTTTACTATCCGTGGGTTACGCTATCGAGCGGTACGGCGAAAGGTAAAATGACAAAATCAGAACTAATAGAAGCAATCTCTCGCAAGCAAAAACACCTGCCTGCTAAAGACGTCGAACTCGCAGTCAAGCACCTGCTTGACCTGATGAGTGATTCCCTCGCGAAAGGGCAGCGCATCGAGATTCGCGGTTTCGGAAGTTTCTCTTTGCATTATCGACCACCACGTATCGGACGAAATCCGAAGACAGGAGAGGCAGTGGCGCTGTCCGGCAAATACGTGCCGCACTTCAAGCCTGGCAAAGACTTGCGCGAGCGCGTCAACGAAAGTCGCCACTTTCCCATCAAGAATTGACTATTCTCAAACGCATTGGACTTGCGTTACTCATCATCCTGATTTTTTCGGCGATGATCGTCTTCACCGCCGGCAATCCCGGTGACGTCAGCCTCAAGCTGTTGCATTGGGAATTCACTGCGCCTGTTGCCCTGGCGTTTACCGGTGTATTTGCCATTGGCTGGCTATTCGGCGTCGTCTGCATGGGACTCTATGCGCTCAAACTTGCGAACGAACGTCGCATGTTGCGACGGTCATTGAGAATGTCGGAAAGCGAAGTCAGCAGTCTGCGAAATTTGCCGTTAAGCGATGCCGACTGAGTCCACTTTCCTACTGGCCGGGCTTTTTCTTTTGCTGGCTGCGGCGGGTTGGGCAATGGGCCGGTTTGGTGAGCGCGATACGGAAGATCCGCCGCCTCCGCTGAATATCGATTATCTCAAAGGCCTGAATTTTCTCCTCAACGAACAAACGGACCAGGCGCTTGAGCATTTTTTGCGCATGGTCCGTGTTGACGACAATACGATCGAGACTCACTTTGCGCTAGGAAGCCTGTTTCGGCGGCGAGGTGAAGTCGATCGCGCCATCCGAATTCACCAGAACATCATTGCGCGACCCGATCTTGCTGCGGAGCAGCGAGACCAGGCGCTGTACTCGCTCGCTAAAGACTATCTCGGCGCCGGTCTACTCGATCGTGCCGAAAAATTATTCGTGCGCCTGGCTCAGGGTTCGCGATACCAGGTTCAGGCGCTGGAATCCTTATGTGGCATCTACGAGCAGGAACGAGACTGGGAAAAGGCCATTGATGCCGGACAACGCCTCGAGGTTTTGGGCGGGCGATCCCTCGCGCTGCAGATTGCACATTATCACTGCGAACTGGCGGAAGCGGCGGCCGCAAGAAAGGACTATGCCTCTGCTCGCCAATTCGTCAAAAGAGCCCAGGCCGGACGTCCGCGTACCTTGCGTGGTGCGTTGACTCGCGCTCACATCGCGCGTGACACGGACGATAACAAGACGGCGTTAAAGCTCTATCATCGGATTATCGATGAGCACACCTATCTGATCGCTGAAGCCTTGCCAGAAATCGTCGCCATTTATGAGCGCGAGAATGCGACGGCTGAACTGGAGTCGGCGCTGCGCTCGATGTTGAAAAACAATCCGGATATGAATTCTCTGGTCGCTTACACAGCCATCGTCAACGATATTGGCGGAATTTCGGTTATTGATGCCTGCGTAGAGCAATACATGCTCAATGAACCGACGCTGTCCGAGTTTGTCGACCTGCAACAGCTGTCGAGTGCGAACCCGGAATCGAATGAACAGGCGCTCGCCAAGATACGTCGCGCGCTATCCAAGCTGGCAACTGCCACACCGCGATATCAGTGCCAGGAATGCGGTTTCTCGAGCCAGCGACTTCTATGGCAATGCCCAAGTTGTCGAAACTGGGAGACACAGCGCCCGGTTTCCCGCGTGCAGTTCGATACGGTTTTGCAACATAGCATTACCAACCGGTAGCGCATTTCTGCATTAATTCCCGGCTTTTGTGCGCTGCGGCACGGATATTCGACACCTAGAATGCGTCCTTCCAATCCACGAAGGAGCCCTCGATGAAACTTCTAACCACCGTTGCGGCAACGATTTTGCTGACGTTGCCAATCCTGGCTTTCGCAGGCCAGGTGAATATCAATACGGCAGATGCCGAAACAATTTCTGCCGAGCTCAACGGCATTGGCCTGTCCAAGGCGAAAGCCATTGTTGAGTACCGGAAGAAACACGGTCCATTCAAGACTGTCGACGATCTTTCGCTGGTCAAGGGCATTGGCGAAAGGACTGTGGAAAAAAACCGCAAAGATATTCAGGTGTCCGACGCGAAGAAGTAGTCGCACGGTGGCGGTCACGCCAATCGCTCCTGGCGTGACCGCTTTTGCAACCGTTTCCGTGACGGTGTTCAAAACGCTGGGCAACAATTTTCGCTATCATTGCGAATTACTCAGTTTTGGAGCGTTTGCGTGGTGAATAAAGTCAGAGCAGCTGTTTTTCCGGTCGCGGGGCGAGGCACACGATTTCTGCCGGCGACCAAGGCTAGCCCGAAAGAAATGCTGCCTATAGTTGACAAGCCTCTGATTCAGTACGCGGTTGAAGAGGCCATTGCGGCGGGTGCGAGAAAACTAATTTTTGTCACTGGCGCATCAAAACGGGCCATCGAAGACCATTTCGACACAGACGCGGAGCTCGAACAGGCGCTGACTGACTCCGGCAAACACGACTTATTGCAATCAATCCAAGGTATCGTGCCGAATGGCGTCTCCTGTATTTACATTCGGCAAGGCAAGCCGCTGGGTCTGGGGCATGCTGTGTTGTGCGCGCGGCCAGCCGTCGGGAATGAACCATTTTTTGTTCACCTTGCAGACGACCTGATTGCCGGCTCGACCGGTTGTCTTTCGCAGATGGCCAGAGAATATGAAGATCACGGCGGGAGCGTTGTCGCGGTGGAGAACGTACCGCCGGAAAGTACATCCAGTTACGGCATTGTTGCGGTCGACACCAGCAATCGCAGTCGAATCACACAAATCGTCGAAAAGCCGAAGCCCGCGGATGCACCATCGAATTCCGCGGTCGTAGGACGCTACCTGTTGTCAGGCGAAATATTCGACAAACTCGAGACCATCGGGGAGGGCGCAGGCGGCGAGATTCAACTGACAGACGGCATTGCAGCGCTGCTGGACAAATCGCCGGTCTACGCCTATTCCTTCGAAGGCGTACGCTACGACTGCGGCAGCAAATTGGGCTACCTGCAGGCCACTGTCGCTTACGGACTTAGCCATCCGGAAACGGGCGATCAATTCCGCGAGCACCTGAGGAAAGTGCTCGCGGATTGATGGGATCAGGCTGGCTTTTTATTCAGGAAAGCGACGATCAATCCCAGAATAACAACCACGATAGCGTCGCCGATCGCCTGTCGGACAGCGAGAGCGGCCGGCGTCTGTTGTACCGAGTAGAAAATCATGAAGGTCGGGATCGGCACCAGTAATGCAATTGCGGCCCCGAAACGCAGGCCCTGGTGCAGCCAGGGTTTGTCTTCACTGCCCCGACGATAGATCCAGACAAAAGCAATCGCCATGATAATGTGCGCGATAATCATCCAGTGAAAATAAGCCTCCTGGTCTTCCAGCGTTCGCATGATATTGGGCAGAGTCTCGTAGTAAGCGCTTAACCAGAAACCGTGCACGGCGAAGCCGCCGAGCATCCAAACAACGAAGACCACCACTGTTGAAATCAAAAACTTCTTATCCATTGATGCCCCCTTCGCCGGTATTGAGTTAGAGTTTTGCGCCGGCTCGATTGAAACGACATTCTAGCCCAGACCGGAGCTCATGCGCAGGTCGAAATTAGGCTACTATCGGGCGTCCTGACTTATCCTTTCAAGAAGAAGAAGGCTGCCATGCGATTGATTTTTAGTGTTTTTTCCGTTTTCGCTGTGTCTTCGGCCGTTGCCGAACCGGATCACCTGGTCGATTGGGATCAGGCAGGCGCCGAAGCCGTCGGACACCTGGTCGAGCTGATTCAGATCGACACGTCGAATCCGCCCGGCAATGAAACCAAAGC
>JAUHYO010000186.1 GCA_030426325.1 Gammaproteobacteria bacterium
CGACGATGACTCCAGTGGTACGGACTCGCCGGGGTAAGGCAGCAGCTCTAGATCGACCCCTCGCTGCGCCGCTCGGCGTGCGAGGCGCTGGTGCATTGCTCTGTTGGGTTCCAGCGCCAGGTACTTGCTGTCAGCGGGGACGTAGGCAAAGTTGGCTCCGGTCCCCGGCCCTATCTCGAGGATCCGGCCAGGGGCGATGTCCGCGAACGCCGCCATTGGGACAAGTACATGTCGGCCTACGAAGCGGCTCTGAACGCAACGTCCAGGCCCTGGGCACCCTGGTACGCGATCCCGGCAGATAACAAATCCTACATGCGAGCGCGCGTCGCTGAGATTATTGTCAGCGCACTCAAAGGCATCGGACTCAAATACCCGAAGGTCTCTGACAAGGACAGGGCTACGTTTGCTGAAGCCCGCAAGGAGCTCGAATCCGGCGACGAGTGACGTCCGTCACAGTTTTGGACCGCCCTATGTGGGCATTTTTGTGCTCTGGTCGATGTTTATCCCGGCGGAAAGCCGCAACAATTCCCTGATGACACACGGAGTTAGTTTTGCAGCATTCTCTCGCCACCAACTCGGACTACAAACGCTCACTGCTCGATAGTCTTGAGCTGTTCAAAGGCGTGTCACCGGATGATGTACACGACTTGCTGCAGCGCTGCGAACGGCGAGACCTGGCCGCCGGCGAACTGCTGTTGTCGCCCGGCGCCAGAAACGAATACGTTTACATCGTGCTTTCGGGCAGCCTGAACATTCACGTCGGCTCTCCGGACACCCCCGCAATTGCCGTAATGGACGTGGGTTCCTGTGTCGGTGAAATGTCGATCATTGAAGACCGGGATCCGTCTGCGTTTGTCATCGGCGCCGAGGAAAGCCACCTGCTGCTGATCCACCAATCCGTGCTTTGGGAGATGGTCGACGCGTCGCATGACTTTGCAAAAAACCTGCTGGTCGTCTTGTCCGAGCGCGTTCGCAGTCACAATCACGTCATCGCCGATAGCTTTGGCGAACTCAAGAAGTTCGAACGGCATGCGACGACCGATGCACTGACCAGTCTCGCGAATCGTCACACGATGCAGGAACTCTTTCCGTCGGAAATCCAGCGATGCGTTGAGAAAAAGACGCCAGTCGCGATGATGATGATCGATGTCGATAACTTCAAACAGTTTAACGACATGTTTGGACACATTGCCGGCGATCGCGCCCTGTCTGCGGTTTCAAACGTATTACGTTCTCACTTCCGGCCGAAAGACCTGCTCGTTCGTTACGGCGGTGATGAGTTTGCAGTATTACTGCCGGGCGCGTCGAAAGAGCAGGCTCTGATGATTGGCGAACGCATACGAACGGCCGTCAGTGGCAGTACCGGGGACGGAACGGATTCGTTGATCCAGATTCCGGTCAATGTCTCCATGGGTGTGGCCGAGCTCGCTCCGGAAGGAGACCTGGACTCGTTGACTCGCGACGCTGACGCCGCGCTTTACCGCGCCAAGAATGCGGGGCGAAACCTGGTGTCTGACTAAGGCGGGTCGAACGCTCTAGATTGTAACAACGATATTGTCGATCAAGCGGGCGTTGCCCAGTTTCGCCGCAACCAAGATTACCAGTTCGTCGCAATCACGGTCGGGCATTTCGAGGTTTTCGGCGCGTCGTATCGCAAAGTAGTCGACCTCAAACCCGGCGGCCGCCAGCTTGCTCGACGATTCGGACTCCAGATCTGGGAAGTTTCTGGCACCACTTTGCAGCCGGTCGCCAACGTCCGACAATGTTTCGTATAACAAAGGTGCTTTCGCCCGCTCGTCGTCGTTCAGGTACTGGTTCCTGGAGCTCAATGCCAAACCATCGTCGTCCCGGACGGTTTCTCCACTGATGATTTTGATCGGCAAACTCAGATCGAGCGCCATATGCCGAATGGCCAGCTGTTGCTGGTAATCCTTTTGTCCGAACACCGCAACGTCCGGCCGAACGATACCAAACAGGCGTGCAACGACACTTGTGACCCCGTCGAAATGGCCGGGTCGACTCTTGCCACAAAAGTTCTCGGTTATTCGTGGCACCGATACGGTAGTCGCATCCTCCAGGCCGAAGGGGTAAATGGTTTCGATGCTCGGCGCGAAAATTAAGTCAGCGGAAATCGTTTTCAGGCGTCGTGTGTCTTTTTCGAGCGTCCGTGGATACTGCTCGAAGTCTTCATCCTCACCAAACTGCGTCGGGTTTACGAAAATGCTGACCACAACGCGCTCCGCATTCTCCCGCGCCAGCTCAATGAGCGATATGTGCCCGGCGTGCAGGTTGCCCATCGTCGGCACCAGTGCAATATGATCACCTTCGTGGCGCCATTCTGTGAGCAGCTCGTTGAGCTCATCCTTGGTATTAACGACTTTCATGCGGTCTCACGGGGCGAGAGTGGGAATTGAATTGGATCAGGAAAAACAGTGTTCAGGCGCAGGATATACACGCTCTTTGACTTCTCGTACATAGGCCTCCAGCGCGGCCAGCGGTGAGTCACAACCGGCCTGATAGTTCTTGACGAACTTTGGCGTGCGCCCCTGGGTGATGTCCAGTACATCGTAGAGCACCAGAATCTGTCCGTCGACTTCGGGCCCGGCACCGATTCCGATCACCGGCACGTCCAGCGCCGCACGAATCAGCTTGCCGACTTCATTGGGGATGCATTCCAGCAGGACAATATCGGCACCGGCGTCCTGCAAGCGTTTGGCAGCGTCGCGCATTGCTTCAGCTTTTTCAGGCTCGCGACCCTGAACCTTGAAGCCGCCAATTTTGTGCACGGATTGCGGCTTCAATCCCAGGTGTGCGCAGACGGGAATATCGTGCCGCGCCAGGTGTTCGACAATCTGCACCTGATCGTCACCGCCTTCAAGCTTGACCATCATCGCGCCACCTTCTTGCATTAGGCGTACCGCGTTATCGAGTGCGATGTCGGGCTTTGTGTAACTCATGAACGGCATGTCAGCGACCAGGAATGCTCGCCGCAAACCGCGCGCAACGTTGCGCGTGTGATAAACGACATCACCCACCGTGACAGGAACCGTTGTATCGTGACCCTGGATAACCATGCCGAGCGAATCGCCAACCAAAACCAGGTCAGTACCGGCGGCATCCACCAGTGACGCATAACTGGCATCGTAAGCCGTCAGGCAGGCAATGGGCTCGCCGTCATGCTTCATCTTGCGCAGTGTCGAAACATTGACCGGTGGCTGCGGCATGCCGCGTTGTTCAAGTTGTGTGTACATAGGCGTCGAGAGTATCAGGCAAGCGCGGCTGCGACAGGGTTAAAAAAGTGTCGGCCACCTGTCGTGCGTTCAATTTGCTGAAAAAGTTGTTGATAATCCGCGTCGTTGTGCACCGGGTCGAATTGCGACGCGTTGACGATTAGCAGCGGACCGTCATCGTAATTGTGGAAGAATCGCGAGTAGGCTTCGGTCAGGCGTTCCAGGTAATTGCGTTCGACATAACGATCATAGGACCGGTCGCGTCTCGCCAATCGTTGCAAAATTGAATCGACCGATGCCTGCAAGTAAATCACGAGGTCCGGCACAGGTGCATCGACCGCCAGGTTTTCCGCGATCTGGTCGTAAAGTTTTAGCTCTTCCTTATCCAGGTTCAGCTCGGCGAATAGGCGATCTCGCGTAAACAGGTAGTCCGAAATACGCACTGAGGAAAACAGATCCGGCTGCCGCAGCTGTTCAATTTGCCGTGCCCGGGCAAATAGGAAAAACATCTGCGCCGGTAAAGCCGCTGACTTGCCGTCACGGTAGAATCTCTCCAGAAACGGATTCTCCTCGAACTCTTCCAGCACGAGATCAGCCGTAAGGCTATCCGCAAGACGCCGCGCCAGCGCCGTCTTGCCCACGCCAATCGGGCCTTCAATCGCGATGTAGCGTGGTGCTGTACCCTTTGTTTTCAGCCGACTGACAGTCACCGCCATCCTCTATCCAATACACGAAATCTCAGGCTCGTTAAGATTCGCTCGAATGCGACTCACCAGCCCCAGTCCGGGCACGGACAAGCCAGGTGCGATCTCCTGAAGCGGCAACAATACAAAATTTCTTTCCGCGATGCCCGGGTGCGGAACGACCAGGTCCGGGTCGTCGATCCGTTGATCGGAATACACCAGTAAATCCAGGTCCAGAACCCGCGGCCCCCAGCGAACTTCGCCGCGTTCGCGCCCGCGGCGCTGTTCGATGTGCTGGAGTTCGCGCAACAGATCGCCCGCCGGCAATCGCGTCAGCAGTGCGGCCACGGCGTTGATAAAATCGGGCTGCTCAATGCCACCAAATGGTGCAGAGCGGTACAAGGACGATCGGCGCAGCAAACGCGTATCCGGAATCTCTGTCAGCAGTTCAAAAGCGCTTGCCAGTTGTCGCGCCGGTCCGTTGAGATTACTGCCCAGCCCGACATACGCCGGAAACCAATGGACAGCAGAAGTCGTCATGACGCGCCGGACGACTTGCGGCGCCGACGACGGCGCGGGCGGCGCTTTCCGCCCGGTGTCGAGTGCAACTCAAAGCTCTTCGCGCGCTCATCCGGCGATTGTTTCTGAACATCTGTCCAGAACTTTGCGAGCGCCGGATCGGCAAGGCCCACTTCGGACTGCAGCAGCATGAAGTCGTAGGCAGCACGAAAGCGCCGATGCTCCAGCAGATTCATTGCGCGCTTGCCACGCACCGTCGTGAAGCGCGGCTGCAATGACAGCATTTCGCGCATCGGCACCGTAAAGCGTTTGGGAATGGAAATGCGGCGCTGCTGCTGCGCAACAATTTCATAGGACGCGAGATTCAGTGACTGCGACTCGGACATCTTCTCTTCGGCGCGCCGAATTTCAGCCAGTTTCCTGACCGGCAACCACATGAAGACACCAAGCAGGAACATCGGCGTGACGGACTTTCCATCGGCCACTCGCTTGTCCGAGTTTTGCAGGGCCGCCCGAACAAACTCGAGAAACTTTTCGTCCTCGCGCAATTCCTGCTCAGTCGCCGGAAATAGTTCGCCAAATAGTGCGTGCTCTCGTAACAATTCGAAGGTGGGTGCGGCAAAGCCGGACTGGAACAGCTTCAGGAATTCGTCAAACAGCCTGGCGGCCGGAACATTGGCCAGCAGTCCTGTTTGCCCCTGCATCGCCTTGACGACAGTGTCGTCTATCGTGAACCCGAGCTTTCCGGCAAAGCGTACAGCGCGCAGCATGCGAACCGGGTCCTCTCTCAGTCGTTGCTCGGCATCACCGATGAGAACCAGGCGTTTGTTCTGAACGTCCTCGAAGCCGCCGACGTAATCCCAGATACTGAAGTCTGCAATATTGTAATACAGCGCGTTGCAGGTGAAATCGCGCCGCCAAACATCCTCATCGATGGTGCCGTAAACGTTGTCACGGACAATGCGCCCTTCGCGGTCATGGGCCTCGTCGTCATCCTCGTGGTTGGCCGAAGCGCGAAAAGTGGCGACCTCAATAATTTCCCGACCGTAGCGAATATGGGCAAGCCGAAAGCGCCGGCCAATCAGGCGGCAGTTATTGAACAAGGAACGCACCTCTTCGGGCGTTGCGTCCGTAGCGATATCAAAGTCCTTGGGATGCAGGTCGAGCATCGCATCTCGAACACCACCGCCCACCAGGAAGGACTGATAGCCGGCCTTGTGTAGCCGATACAGGACCTTTAGGGCAGCGGACGAGATTTCGTTTCGTGAGACGTTGTGGTCGGGGCGCGGGATGATCTTGGGCGCCGCAGACCCGGGATTACCGGTGTTTTTCAAATGAATTTCGCTTGAGGTAAAGGAATGCGTCCGTATAATAGCAGCCCCCGCACAGCCGGGGTAAATCTCCGCTCCCTTCGTCTAGTGGTTCAGGACGCTGCCCTCTCACGGCGGTAACAGGGGTTCGAATCCCCTAGGGAGTACCAAACAAACGGAAAGAGGCCCTCGCGGCCTCTTGTTCCGAATCCCTTCCGGACTTTTGGAGCACAACATTGGCCATCACCTGGGACGATTTCACCAAGGTTGAGATACGTGTCGGTCGTGTCCTCTCGGCACGCCCTTTTCCCGAAGCACGGAATCCCGCTTACAAACTTGAAATCGATTTTGGCGATGAAATCGGCACGCGAAAATCCAGTGCGCAGATCACCGACCTCTACGACATTGATGACCTGCCCGGCAAGCTTGTCGTCGCCGTTATCAATTTTCCACCGAAGCAAATCGGCCCGATGATGTCGGAGTGCCTGGTCACCGGTTTTCACGATGCGAACGGTCGTGTCGCTCGCAAGCACTTCCTCGACGGTTTCGTGGGTGTCCAGTTGGTACTGAATCCATTGAAGGATGTTAACTGATTGTCGCGTTTCAGACGGTTCGCTGTACTCTGTGGACGACAACCACATTGTGGCGATTGTGAGCCCTTTTTCATTCATTCCGCCGATGGGGAATTCGACGCCGTATTGGTTGAAGGTTACGCTGCCGAATTTCGATTTCCAGGTCAGCGGGTTCGGCTGTTGCATTGCTGTTTTCTGTAACCCGCGAGGGTTCACTGCAACCAATCCGTATCCGATGTCCCAATCGTAATTCTGTCCGTAGTAGAATTTCTCGCCGCTCTCGAGGACGAACGTGCTGCATGGAAA
>JAUHYO010000187.1 GCA_030426325.1 Gammaproteobacteria bacterium
GCCGCCATCGGCGAAGGCCGGTGCAGCCAGGAAAATCAACAACAGAGCACGTACTCGCATGGTGTCTAGTCCACCCAGATCAATTCTTCTTGGATACTGCCATCCGCCGACAGTTCAATACGCCGATAGGCCGGCGGTCGTTCGTCGACGTCGAACGCGTCGCTGCCCGGTTTGAACTGGCGACAGGTCGATGGCGTACCCAGCACCCGGATTCCGCAATGTTCGCCGTCATAAGCCTGGTGCACGTGGCCGAAAACCAGCAGGCGAACCCGTCCGACCTGTTGCAGGCGCCTGAGCAATTCGTCGCCATTCTTGAGTTTGACCGTGTCCAGCCAGGCACTGCCCATCGGCACCGGCGGGTGATGCAATGCGACGAGAATGTGCCGTGCCTGGCTTTCGCTGGCGATGTTTTCGAATCGTTCGATCTCGTCAAGACTGACTTCGCCGCCAGCGTCGCCTGCAACACAGCTGTCGAGGCCAACCAGCAGCCAGTCGCCCACTTCTTCACGCGCACAGTAGGAAAAAGGCGGGCGGGAACACACCGGTCGCATCAGGTCGCGCACGTCGTGATTTCCGGGCACGCAATGCATGCGAATGTTCAAAGGCAGCAGCAGGTTCTTGAAGCGCTCGTAGGCTTCGGCTGAATCGTCCTGAATGAGATCGCCGGTGATTAACGCGCGATCTGCGCGCCAGTCACCGGCGTGGTAATGATCCAGCACGCGTTGCAAGGATTCCTGCGTCACGGTACCGCGCAATTCGCCGTCGGCGTCCGCGAACAAATGTGGATCGGTCAGGTGCAGAACCCGAATCGAATCTCCATCTGCAGCGGTCGCTGGAATAAGCAGTTTTCCTAGTAGCGGTAGAGCTCCGGCTTGTACGGCCCGGCTTTATCAACACCAATATACTTGGCTTGTTCGTCCGTCAATTCAGTGACCTTGGCACCAATGCGATCCAGGTGCAACCGCGCGACCTTCTCGTCCAGGTGCTTGGGCAGAACGTACACTTTATTATCGTACTGGTCGGCATTCTGCCAGAGCTCAATTTGAGCCAGAACCTGGTTCGTGAAGGAGTTCGACATGACGAAGCTCGGGTGACCGGTGCCGCAACCCAGGTTCACGAGGCGTCCTTCCGCCAGCAGGATGATGCGCTTGCCATCGGGGAAGATGATGTGATCAACCTGCGGTTTGATATTTTCCCACTCGTATTGCTTCAGGTAGGCGACATCGATTTCGTTGTCGAAGTGACCGATGTTGCAGATGATGGCCTGATTCTTCATACGCTCCATCTGCGGGCCGCTGACGATATGGTAGTTGCCGGTCGCGGTTACCACGATGTCGACCTTGTCGATGACGTCGTCGAGGCGAACCACGCGGTAGCCTTCCATCGCGGCCTGCAAGGCGCAAATCGGATCGATTTCGGTGACCATGACGGTCGCACCCAGGGCGCGCAGGGATTGTGCGCTGCCTTTGCCGACATCGCCGAAGCCACAGACGACTGCCACCTTGCCGGCGACCATGACGTCGGTTGCACGCTTGATGGAATCGACAAGCGATTCCCGGCAACCGTAGAGATTGTCGAACTTGGACTTGGTGACGGAATCGTTGACGTTGAAAGCGGGGCACGCGAGTGATCCGTCTTTCATCATGTCGTACAGGCGCTTGACGCCGGTTGTCGTTTCCTCGGACAGGCCCTTGATGTCTTTCATCAGTTCGGGGTACTTCTCGTGCATGACCTGGGTCAGGTCGCCGCCGTCATCAAGGATCATGTTCGGCGTCCAGCCATCAGGACCGTTAATAGTCTGTTCGACACACCACCAGTATTCTTCTTCCGTTTCGCCCTTCCAGGCGAACACC
Source organism: Gammaproteobacteria bacterium (assembly GCA_030426325.1). Taxonomy (GTDB): domain Bacteria; phylum Pseudomonadota; class Gammaproteobacteria; order Steroidobacterales; family Woeseiaceae; genus UBA1847. The sequence goes on from JAUHYO010000187.1 coordinate 1,854, forward strand.
GGAACGCCGCTTGCTGCGATGGCTGCCGCCGCATGATCCTGCGTTGAGAAAATATTGCAGGATGACCAACGGATGTCGGCGCCGAGTTCGCGCAAGGTTTCAATCAACACGGCTGTCTGAATCGTCATGTGCAAACAGCCCGTCAGTCGTACCCCGTCCAGGGGCTTCTTGCCCTTGTATTCTTCACGGATCGCCATCAGGCCGGGCATTTCCGTCTCGGCAATCGCAATTTCCTTGCGCCCAAAGTCGGCGAGCGAAATGTCCGCCACCTTGTAATCGTTGTTCTGGATCGCTTGAGCTTGGCTGCTCATAAGTACTTCTCCTAAAAATCGGTTTATGCAGCAGCGGCTTTCAGAGCCTCTGCCTTGTCAGTTCGTTCCCAGCTCAGGTCGATGTCTTCCCGGCCGAAGTGACCGTATGCTGCCGTCTGCTGGTAAATCGGTCGCAGCAGGTCCAGCATCTTGAGAATGCCATACGGTGTGAGGTCAAAATGTTCCCGAATAAGCGCGGTCATTTTGCTGTCCGAAATCCGGCCGGTGCCGAATGTGTGCACGCTGATCGACGTAGGCTCGGCAACGCCAATGGCATAGGACACCTGAATTTCGCAGCGCTCGGCGAGGCCCGCCGCGACGATATTCTTGGCGACGTAACGGCTGGCGTAAGCAGCGGACCGGTCGACCTTCGACGGATCCTTGCCGGAAAATGCACCACCGCCGTGGCGTGCCGAACCGCCGTAGGTATCAACAATGATCTTGCGGCCCGTCAGGCCACAGTCGCCCATCGGGCCGCCGATTTCGAAGCGCCCGGTCGGGTTGATGTGATACTGCGTGTTCTTGCTCAACAATTCCGAGGGCAGTACCGGCTTGATGATTTCTTCCATCACGCCGTCCCTGAGGTCCGCCAGGGAGATCTCCGGGCTGTGCTGAGTCGACAACACGACGGCATTGATCGAGACCGGCTTGTTGTTTTCGTAATTAAAGGTGACCTGGCTCTTGGCGTCCGGGCGCAGCCACGGCAAGGTCCCGTTCTTGCGGACTTCGGCCTGGCGCTGGACGAGGCGGTGCGAATAGGTAATGGGTGCCGGCATCAAAACGTCGGTTTCGTTGGTCGCGTAGCCGAACATCAGGCCCTGGTCGCCGGCGCCCTGTTTTTCATCCGATTCCCGGTCAACGCCCTGGGCGATGTCGGGCGACTGCTTGCCGATCGCGTTCAGGACTGCGCAAGTTGCGCCATCAAAACCGGTGCCGGAGCTGTTGTAGCCAATTTCGGTAACCACTTTACGCGCGATTTCTTCGATATCGACCCAGGCAGTTGTCGTGATCTCACCGGCGACCACGATCATTCCGGTTTTCACCATCGTCTCGCAAGCGACACGCGCTTTCTTATCTTCAGCGATGATCGCGTCGAGAATTGCATCGGACACCTGGTCGGCGATTTTGTCAGGATGGCCTTCAGAGACCGATTCAGAGGTAAAAAGAAATGCGTCAGACATAATTTATATAGTATCCAGATTCAGGGGTGGCGCATTGTACCCTTGATGCTGCCCTCGATAACAGGGAAAATGCGCCGCCACGATCAAGTGAAACGCCGCACACACCATTCACGGCCGTCAGGCCCATAACAAGACAGGTCCAATGCCAAATACAGCATCGAACGCCGATCAGCCCGCTCGGCGCGATCTCGCGAACGCAATACGAGCACTCAGTATGGACGCCGTTCAGGCTGCCAATTCCGGACACCCCGGCGCGCCGATGGGCATGGCGGATATCGCAGAAGTCCTTTGGAACAGTTACTTACAACATAATCCGGCGAACCCGGGGTGGGTCAATCGTGACCGGTTCGTGCTGTCGAACGGCCACGGCTCCATGCTGCTTTACAGCTTATTGCACCTTACCGGCTATGCGGATTTCCCGATTGAGCAACTGAGAAATTTCCGTCAGTTCGGCTATCGCACCGCTGGTCACCCGGAATACGAGCCTGGCGGTCCAGTCGAAACGACGACCGGTCCGCTCGGGCAGGGCATCGGCAACGCGGTTGGCATGGCGATGGCTGAAAAAATGCTCGCTGCCGAATTCAACAAGCCGGGCCACGAAATCGTCGATCACAAAACCTGGGTATTTCTGGGCGATGGCTGCCTGATGGAAGGCATCTCGCACGAAGTCTGTTCACTCGCCGGTACATTGAAGCTCGGCAAGTTGATCTGTTTTTACGATGACAACAATATTTCGATCGACGGCGAGGTCGATGCCTGGTTCACGGACAACACGCCGCAGCGATTCAAAGCCTATGGCTGGCAGGTGATCGCCGATGTCGATGGTCATGATGCGGCAGCCGTTGCCGCAGCGATCGACGAGGCCAGCGCCGACACAGAGCGGCCAACCATGATCTGCTGCAAGACGGTTATCGGCTTTGGCGCACCCAACAAGCAAGGTACGGCATCGACACATGGCGCTCCGCTCGGTGCTGAAGAGATTGCGGCAGCGAGAAAAGCGCTGGGCTGGCCGTCGCCGCCGTTTGAAATTCCCGCTCCCGTCGCCGCGGCATGGGACGGCAAGACAGAAGGGTCTGCTCGCGAGGCAGCCTGGCAACAGAAATTTGCAGATTACAGTGCCCAGTACCCGGACCTGGCGGCAGAATTCTCACGTCGCATGGCGGGCGAATTACCCAGCGACTGGAGTGCCCATGCCGACAAGGCGATCGCTGCGATCAATGCTGCCGGTGAAACCGTTGCGACGCGCAAGGCTTCGTTGATTGCGCTGAATGCGTTTGCGCCGGCATTGCCGGAGTTGGCCGGTGGTTCGGCCGATTTGACCGGATCGAACCTGACGAAGCACAGCGGTTCGGTGCCGATCTCTGCAGACGAGGCGGGTGGCAACTATATCTTGTTCGGTGTGCGCGAATTTGGCATGACAGCCATTTGCAACGGCCTGCGCGTGCATGGCGGAATCCTGCCGTATTGCGGAACCTTTCTCACGTTTTCTGATTACTCACGCAATGCATTGCGCATGGCGGCGCTGATGAGAATCCAGAATATCCTGGTTTTTACACATGATTCGATCGGTCTCGGCGAGGACGGCCCGACCCACCAACCCGTGGAGCACACGGCGTCATTGCGGCTGATACCGAACATGAGTGTCTGGCGACCCTGCGACACCGTTGAGACCGCCGTCGCCTGGCGCCATGCCATTGAGCGACGCGACGGGCCAACCAGCCTGGTGCTGACGCGCCAGGGATTGCCGTTCCAGGCGCGCAGCGACGCACAGGTTGCCGCTATTTCGCAGGGTGCATACGTACTGCGTGATTGTGATGGCACGCCGGAGTTGATTGTTATAGCGACTGGCTCCGAAGTGTCGCTTGCAGTATCGGCGGCAGAGCGGCTGGCGGCCGATGGCATCAAGGTGCGAGTGGTATCGATGCCTTCAGTCGATGTATTTGACGAACAGGATGCGGCGTACAAGGAGTCGGTGTTGCCGGCGGCTGTTACAGCGCGCGTCGCCGTCGAAGCAGGCGTCACCGACACCTGGTGGCGATATGTCGGCTCCGGGGGGCGCGTGATAGGCTTGGACCGGTTCGGCGAGTCGGCGCCGGCGGAAGAATTGTTCGAACATTTTGGTTTTTCGGCGGACAACCTGGTTGCCGTTGCGAAAGACCTGTTGAATTAGCAAACAGAATTGAAACTGGGAGTGAGTAAATATGGCGATTAAGGTTGGCATCAACGGCTACGGTCGAATCGGACGAAATGTCCTGCGTGCAATTCACGAATCCGGCCGGGCGGGCGAATTCGATGTTGTTGCCATCAACGATTTGGGTGATGCGAAGACCAATGCACATCTGACGCGCCGCGATACAGCGCACGGCAATTTTCCCGGTACGGTCGAAGTCGACGGCACTGACATTATTGTGAACGGTGATCGCATCAAGGTGTTCGCGGAGCGTGATCCGGCGAAACTGCCGTGGGGTGACCTCGGTGTCGAAGTTGTTTTCGAATGCACGGGCTTGTTTACCAACCGCGAAATGGCTGGCAAGCACATTGAAGGCGGCGCCAAGAAAGTCGTGATTTCGGCACCCGGTGGCCCGGATATTGACGGCACGATCGTCTATGGCGTGAACCATACGGATCTGACGTCCAAACACACGATTATTTCGAACGCATCGTGTACGACAAACTGTCTCGCGCCGCTGGTGAAACCATTGCACGAAGCCATTGGTGTGAAACATGGAATCATGACCACGATTCATGCGTACACAAACGATCAGGTTCTGACCGATGTTTATCACAAGGACTTAAGACGTGCGCGCTCGGCAACGATGTCACAAATACCAACCAGTACAGGTGCCGCGAAAGCAGTGGGTCTTGTGTTGCCGGAACTGAATGGCAAGCTCGACGGCTTCTCGATGCGAGTGCCCACGATCAATGTTTCGGCCGTGGACCTGACTTTTGTGCCGGAACGTTCGACGACCGTTGACGAGATCAACAAGGTACTGAAAGCGGCCAGTGAGGGTCCTTTAAAGGGTGTTCTCGCGTACAACGAGGAGCCGCTGGTCTCGGTCGATTTCAATCACGATCCGCACTCATCAACCTACGATGCCACCCTGACCAAAGTCATTGACGGCACGCTGGTCAAAGTCTGTGCCTGGTATGACAACGAATGGGGCTTCTCCAATCGCATGCTCGACACCACGGTCGCACTGGTTAACGCAAAATAGAGTCAGTTGCCGCGGAGCACACTATGTCAGTCATCGCAATGACCGAT
>JAUHYO010000188.1 GCA_030426325.1 Gammaproteobacteria bacterium
CCACGTAACCACCGGCGTCTGTTTTTTCCGCCAATTCGACCTCGGTTTCTGTCGCTGAAACTTCGTCTGTCTGGATACCGACATGAAATGCAGCGAATCCCGGCATGACGACCTGGTTTCGTGCCATTCCGATGATGCGACCAGAATACGGCGACCGCAGTTCAGTGCGTGCGTTACTCATCGGGTCCGTTATGGACCCCAGCAGGTCGCCCTTCCTGACGGAGCTGCCGAGCGATACATCCGACAGCAGGATGCCGCCGTTGTTGGCACGCACCCAGGTTGATTTGTAGTAGACCGGCTCCGGATCACCCCACAGACGTGTTCGCCTCGTCATGCCGAGCGCGGTCAACAATGTTTCGACGCCTTTCACGCCGTGCTTCACTTCCGCCAGTTCAAGCTGCGACGGTCCACCGGCTTCAACAGTAACCGACGGTATACCGGCTCGCGTGGCGGCGTAGCGCAACGTTCCGACGCCCGGCCGGCTGTGCAGTACGACCATTGCGCCGAAACCGTGAGCCAGCGTGACAACATCGGGATCGCGCAGATCGGCGCGCAGCTGCGGCAGGTTGGCCCGTTCAAAGGATCCGGTGTGCAGATCAACCAGTGCGTCGCAATGCGAAATCACGTCGGTAAACAATGAATGTGCGATTCGAGCTGCAGCGCTGCCGTTCGGGTTGCCCGGGAAATAGCGGTTGAGGTCGCGCCGGTCGGGCAGGTATCGCGATCCGCGACGGAAGCCCTGTACGTTCACAATCGGTACCCCGATCAACGCGCCGGCCAGTTTCCTCGGCTCGATATCGTGGAAAACGCGCCGTACCATTTCAATGCCATTGAGTTCGTCCCCGTGGACGGCGGCGGTCAGGCAGAGCGTCGGGCCGGGCTGTACGCCGTTGGCGACCAATACCGGTGTGGAAACCGGTACGCCTTCGAACAGTTCAGTTGCTGACCAGGACAGGCGCTGCGATGTGCCTGGCGGAATTTCTGTGCCCAAAAGCACCAGCGGTTCGGCCTGGCCTTCGGCGTCGGTAACGGCGTCAGCCAGCGGACCCATGTGCTCCCTGACCGGTTCCGGTTCGACCATTTGCTCGGCCGCCACCGATGCCTCACTGGAACGCGAGTCGGTATCGTCGGTCGAATCTTCAATGATGTCGACACCGTTGTCCGACGGGTCGACGGACCCCTCGCTGGCAAACACGGTGGAGCATGACAACATGAGCCACGCCACTGCCAGGTATTGGCAAACGCGGGATGAAGTGTCAGATTGGCGCGCAAAGGTGTTCATATGGCCTTGAATCTACGGTATTTAGCGGGTTTTTTCTGTGAAGCAATCAATAATTTGCGATTGAAACTTGAATAATTATATATGACAAGCATGCGAACGATTTTATTACTTGTGGCAAGCGCTGTTTTTTCGCCGGCGGCGGCCAATGAAATCTTCCCCCAGCCCCCGGAGCTCAAGGCCGATGTCGACTTCTGGACCGACATATTCACCCGGATTGGCAACGACGAGGGCCTGCTGCATGACAATCGCGACCTCGGCGTGGTTTACGAGCGCCTTGCGATGCCTGAGAAGCTGGGCCGGGCGGAGCGGCAGCGGCGAATTGAGAAGCGTCGCAAAGCGCTGCAGGCGACACTCAGAACGCTGGCATCCGGTAAACGTGACAATCTGAGCGCCGAGGAGGCCAGAGTTCTGGCGCTGTGGCCTAAAGATGTCAGCAATGAAAGCTTGCGAGACGCCGTCAACCGCATTCGCTTTCAGCAGGGGCTTCGCGATCGCTTCCGCGAAGGACTGATCCGGTCGGGACGCTGGCGCGACCACGTGAATCGCGAGTTCGCGACACTCGGGGTACCCGTAGAGATTGCCGCATTGCCGCATGTGGAATCGTCGTACAACCCCGATGCACGTTCGCATGTCGGTGCATCCGGCATATGGCAATTCACGCGCAGCACCGGGCAGCGATTCATGCGAGTGGATCATGTCGTCGATGAGCGCAACGATCCGTTCGCTGCCACCCACGCAGCGGGCCAGCTGCTTGCCTACAATTATTCGATCACCGGTAACTGGCCAATGGCCATTACCGCTTACAACCACGGTCTGGGCGGTGTTCGGCGCGCAATGCGCGAGTTTGGCGATACCGCCTACGTCGACATCCTCAGAAATTACAAGGGCCGGACATTTGGTTTCGCATCGCGAAATTTCTATGTCGCATTCCTCGCCGCGATGGAAGTTGATCAGAACGTCGAAAAATATTTTCCCGGCCTGACAGCGGAGGCACCCGTTGTCTACACACAAGCCAGGCTCGCGAACTATGTGCCGGTAGCGGAACTGACGAAGGCGCTGGGAATCAGCGCGCGACAACTTGCGACGCACAATCCTGCGCTTCAACCGACGGTCTGGGAGGGCAGCAAGTACTTGCCGAAGGGATACACATTGCGTTTGCCGGCAACCGCCCTGGCATCCTCTCTTGAAGACGCCATCGCGGGTCTTCCGGCCGATGCGATTTTCCAGAGTCAGCTGCCCGACATGTTTCATACGGTGGCGAGAGGCGACACGCTGTCGCAGATCGCCGATGCCTACGACACACGCGTCTCCACACTGGTTGCGTTGAATGGCTTGAATAGCAGCCATTTCATCCGTGCCGGCCAAAAACTGCGCCTGCCGGCGGCCGGGCCGGCCCCCGCGCCCGAAACGGTCGTGGCCGCGGTAACACCGGAGCCTGTGCCTGAACCGGTTGTCGAATCGGTCGTTGACGATACCGAACCCGGTACAGAGGCAAGTGACGGTGGACTCGCAGCGACATTGCGAAGCAGCGAACAGACGGCATTGCTGTCCGATCCCAGTGACTACAGCGTCGCGGACGACAATACGATTGAAGTGCAGCCCCTCGAAACGCTGGGACACTTCGGGGACTGGCTGGAAATCAAAACGCAGCGGTTGCGCGACCTGAACGGACTTCAGTTTCGCGCGCCGGTGACCGTTGGCCAGCGCATCCGGCTGGACCTTGGCACTGTGGACGCCGCGCGTTTCGAGGCGCGTCGGGTGGCTTATCACCAGGCACAGCAGGACCGGTTCTTCCGTGAGCACCTGATCGATGGCGTCGTTGAACACGAGATACGCGTCGGCGAATCGATCTGGATACTGGCATTGCGGCAATACGATGTGCCGATATGGCTGTTCCGCCAATACAATCCCGGCGTCGATTTGCACAAGGTACGACCGGGAACAAAAGTTCAGATTCCGCTGTTAGCCGAAGTTGATCGAAGCTGATGCGCGATGACCACAAGCTGATTTTGTGGCGGCTGCTGCCGGTTGTCCTGGTCACGGCGGCGGCTTCGCTCTGGATCGCCGATGTGCAACCCGGCGGAGCCTATGTCTTTCGAAACCTGGTGCCGCTGCTCATCCTGGTCCTTCTTTGCGGCACAACCCTCTATCTTGGCAATGGCCGCTGGACGGGTAACGGTAAGCGTTTGCCCCTCGGCATAATCGGGTACGCGATCCCGGCACTTGGCTTGTCGACGTATCTTCACTACGCCTATTCCGTTAACCTCGACGACATGTTTACCGGCGCCGAGTATCCTGACCAGGTATTCCGCTATTTGCCGATTTACACAATACTTGCCGGCGGTATCGGATTCGCAATTGGCTGGATCGTCGGTCGCAACGTTTAGATCGGGCAGACTCCTGCTTGTGTGAAGCAGGGCGTTTTCCACCGGCCTGAGGTTTGCTAGTCTTGGCCGGGTGTGGAGGCGACAGGGTCGTACATGACAATTCGAATTCTAATGATGACTGCTTTGCTGGTAGCGAGCGGCCTGGCATCAGCCAGCGACTTTCCGCAGGCCGACGAAGTGGTTATCGACAAGTCAGATCGCGTGCTGCACCTTATTCAGAAAGGCAAGATTCTAAAGACATTCAAGATCGCGCTCGGCATTGTGCCGGATGGCGACAAGGAAAAAGAAGGCGACTTCAAGACGCCCGAGGGCAGGTACTTGCTGGACACACGCAACCCGAACAGTGACTATTTTCTGGCCATTCGAGTGTCCTACCCGGACGAGTCAGACCGGCGGGAGGCCCGGGCGAAAGGGGTCGATCCTGGTGGTTCAATCATGATTCACGGGCAGCCCAATGAGCCGACACGCTCCGAAACCTACTATCGCACGCAGGACTGGACTAACGGCTGCATCGCCGTATCAAACTCGGACATGATCGATATCTGGTTGATGACCGGCGACAATACGCCTATCGAAATTCGTCCCTGATTGATGGCTAATTCTGTCACCTGCGTTGATGCAGAAATATGGCCTGAGGGTAGCCTCGAAGTCCTGTCCCAGCATGAAGCCGACCTGCTGAAAAACAGCTCCGCCGGCGGACTCTATCCGCTGCTGCGGCGTTGCATGCTGGCAGTGCTTAATTCCGGCAGCGAACACGACGACGCGAAAGCCGTGCTGCAAAAGTATCGCGATTTCGACATCAGCTTTATCCAGCAGGACCGCGGACTGAAGGTTTCATTAAAGAACGCACCCGCCGAGGCGTTTGTTGACGGGCGCATGATTCGCGGCACCCGGGAACTGCTGTCGGCGGTACTGCGTGACATCGTTTACACGCGCCACGACATTATTGACAGTGGGCGATTCGATATGTCGACGTCGGACGGCATCACCAACGCAATCTTTCATATTGTGCGCAATGCCGGTCTGCTGGACATGCCGTCCAACGTCAATCTGGCCGTTTGCTGGGGCGGGCATGCGATCAGTCGTGAGGAGTACGACTATACAAAACTGGTCGGCTACGAAATGGGCCTGCGCAAGCTCGACGTCTGTACCGGATGCGGACCGGGAGCCATGAAAGGGCCGATGAAGGGCGCGACGATCGGGCATGCAAAACAGCGGGTTCGTGGTGGCCGGTACATCGGCATTACCGAGCCGGGCATCATCGCCGCCGAGTCACCGAACCCGATTGTGAACTCGCTGGTCATCATGCCGGACATGGAAAAGCGTCTTGAAGCTTTCGTCCGGCTCAGTCACGGCATCGTCGTTTTTCCGGGCGGCGTCGGAACAGCCGAGGAGATCCTCTACCTGCTCGGCGTATTGCTGAATCCGGTCAACGTGAGACAGCCCTTGCCGCTTGTCATGACCGGACCACCGTCCGCCGCGGAGTATTTCCAGCAAATCGACACCTTCGTCGGTGAAACGCTTGGCGCCGAGGCGCAACAACGATACAAGATCATCATTGACGACCCACGTGCCGTGGCCCAGGAAGTCAAAGCCGGCCTCGCCCGCGTGCGGGAGTTTCGGAAAAAGCACGGCGACGCCTACTATTTCAATTGGCGCCTGAGCATTGATCGCGAATTTCAGACACCGTTTGTTGCGACCCACGAATCGATGAGCGCCCTGGATATCAGTGACAATCTGCCGGTACATACATTGGCGGCCAATTTGCGCAGGGTCTTCTCGGGCATCGTTTCGGGCAATGTCAGGGAAGATACGGCCGAGCAAATCGAGAAACGAGGACCCTTTAAGCTCAGCGGATCGCAGCGGATCATGGATATGCTCGACACACTGCTTGCCTCGTTCGTCGCACAGCAGCGCATGAAGCTTTCCGGCAAGGATTACGACCCCTGCTACGTGATTAAGTAAAACCAAAGCATAACTATCTGATAAGCATAATGAAATCGGGGCTGGGCATTGTGATCCAGTTCCTGTGATTTATGGTGAATCACGCTTAGCATTTGTCGAAAGGACTGACTGAGCAAACTGATGCCGGATAGTAAGAACATCAAATGGGCTGACAGCTTCGGTACGGAAACCGAACGCGACGCCCAAGCCAAGGATGCGACGCTGGACAACCGCATACCCGCAGCGAACGATGCGGACGGTTGGCAGCAGTATCGACGCTGGATTTCCAAAGCACCGACAACCCGTGGCAAGCGCTCCGGAATTGATCCGGCGCTGTATTCATGGAAAGGCTACCGCGACTGGTCCGATAAGGTAAAACGCAACTGGAGCAAGGACCAGGAAAGCGACGATTAATGCTTTCCTAAAAGCATCGCTTGAATTTCGTCAACGCCGACTTTATGTCGGCGTTTTACGTAATGACAAAAGCGGAACTGCGTCAGGGTTTCGAACGAAAAAAGGGTCGTTAAAAAAGTTCTAAAGCAAGCTGTGACTTGCCTCACGGAGTACAAATCCGGTGCTCCTTATAGTGCAGTCATCGAACCAAACCTGTTGTATTGAGCATGTCAAAGAAACAAGCAATCAATGAGTCACAACTCGACGCGCTGACGAGTGAGTCCGCCCGTCAGCGCTGGGAACTCTTTCATCGAGCGATAGCGCACGCCAAAGAGTCCAACACCGCGTCAATGGATGAAGCAGAGACACATGGCGCCGATCAGGAACCCGTTGGCCCGATGCTGACGATTGTTCGCTAGGAGAGTTATCGGTGGAATGCTTCCTGCAATACCTGGACGATCTTGACGACCTGTACGGCATGGCGGGCCTGATCGTGGAGCGCGTTCGGCGCCTGGCGATAATGATGATCACTTGTCTGCTACTGGCTTCCGGGTCTGCCGCCGGAGCATGGTTTGCGGTGGTACACCCGCCAATGG